>CAYMBI010000055.1:0-4166 GCA_964388655.1 uncultured Candidatus Saccharibacteria bacterium
GGAGGAGAAGGTGGTTTCTTAATAACAAATGATGATGAAATTTATATGAGAGCGATTTTACTTGGCCATTTTGTAAAAAGAGCAGAAGTAGAAATTCAGTCATCAAGCGATTTAATCCAGCAGAAGTACAAAGGTATGGAGAGTGGCTTTGGTGAAAATTACCGTATGCATCCTTATTCAGCAGTTATGATCAAGGAGCTTATTGAGAATGAAATAGAAGACATTATAGATATAAGGTATGAGGCTCTTTCACTTATGAATACAGAACTAGGGAAATTAGATAAGTTTGTAGCTCCACAAATTGTAAAAGGAGCTATGTTTGGTTATAAACCACAATTACTTCTTAATGACAAAGAGATTGAAGAATTAATACTAGAGTTCAAAGAAAATGGTATGAAAATAAAAAGACTAGATACCATACCTCTCTATGGAGATATGGTATTTGAGAAAGGAAGGTTTTTAAATAAATATCCCGGAGCAGATGCATATATGCGAGGGAGAATCTCTATCCCAAACTTCACAACAGAAAATCGTGAGGATTCAATAAAGATCGCTAACAATTATATAAATTTATTCAAAATGTTATTAAAATGATAATAACAAAAGAAAATATAGCTTGTTTATTAATTAATCCAGAGAAGAAGTTCTTACTAATACAAAGAGCTCCTAAAGACGACTCACTTCCAGGATTCTGGGAATTACCATCTGGAGGAATAGATGAAGGAGAAAATATGGAAACAAGTGTAATAAGAGAAGTAAAAGAAGAATCTGGAATAGATATATCTAATGAAGGTCTCAAACTAGTAGATTCAGAAAGTTATAGCTTTACAAAAGAGAATGGAGATATTAAGAATGTAACAGAAACTACATACTTGGTATCTTTAAAGAATACTCCAGAAGTAATACTTTCAGATGAACATGTGAATTACCAATGGGTATCACTACTAGAATTAGAAGATGTATTTGAAGATAAGGAAGATCTAATATACAAGAGGGTTAATAGAATTTTCAAACAAGAAAATTTATAATCAATAGTAGGTCGGTTGTGAGTTGGTAGAAGCTCACATTGCAAGTCTCTGCTTATACGCTGTAAAAGGCGAAGATAAGGTGAGGCGTTTAGAAATCTAGCGGTGCAAGTCCGACGACCTACAAAGTTGTATACAATACAATTTCATTTTTAAGTTCCATGCGTTTTAATATCGCCCACCAAGTCCCATAGTCTTCATTTTCTCAAATGTTTGCTGTAGAATAGAGCGTTGTGTAGCTCTTTTCAAAAATCCACAAAGGAAAAAATACCCATGAACAACCTGCAATGGCAAGAGATGCATCCAAACCTGTTTCTAGTTCAGCAAGACGGAATAGGTGTCGTATATTCCCCATTACTTGGTAAGTTCTTTTATGCCAATAGTGATGGGATGGCGATTATTGCGGGGTACTTACAGTTAGGAAAGCCGGAGAATCATCCTTTTCATGAACATCTGAAAAGTAATGGCTTCTTCCAAACTGTAGAACTCCCAAGAACCGCTAATGATGGCCGGTTTAACAGCCGTGAGCTAACAGTATCTGTGACCTCTGCCTGCAATCTTCGCTGTGTATATTGCTATGCAAACGCTGGTGTGAACTTTCTAGACCTACCATGGTCTGTGATAGAGAGATCCATTAAGCAGATGTATGCGTATGCGGAAGCAAGGTATGACAGAGAAGTAGAACTGAGCTTTCACGGAACCGGAGAGACAACAGTCAAATGGAGAGTAATGGTAAAAGCCGTAAACTACGCTTTGAGTCTATTACCCAAAGAGTGGAAGATCAAATTTACACTCGTTACAAATGGGACCTTAATAGATGATGAAAAGGCTAAGTTCTTGGCTAAGCATAACTACTCGGTTGTCCTCTCCATGGATGGAACTGAATCCGTTCAAAATAAGCTCCGTCCAAAAGCCGAT
This sequence comes from uncultured Candidatus Saccharibacteria bacterium, assembly GCA_964388655.1. GTDB lineage: Bacteria > Patescibacteriota > Dojkabacteria > SC72 > SC72 > UBA5209. Next base: position 1,944 of record CAYMBI010000055.1, read on the forward strand.
GGGTCTGGATCTTATCAAGCAGCAATCAAAGGGGCTCAAGCGCTCGTTAAGCACGGAGTATTCTTTGCCATGAGGTCCACGATAACTGGGCTGAATCAGGACTCCATGCTTGATTTCCTTGAAATCTGTGCATCAATCGGCTGTGAAGAAATCAGTGTGGCGCCATTCTCTCTTACAGGCCGAGGGGAGGAAGGAGTACCTGATATTGATGCAGAAAAGTTCATCGCACACTACATTGTCGCAAAGAAGAGAGCAAAAGAATTAGGAGTGGTTTTCCTAATGCCTTCTGACTACTTGGATAATGTGAGTGCAAGGTACTGCAATGCAGATGGAGAATCCTTCGCAGTAATGCCACAGGGGATTATCTCTACCTGCACAAGGGTAACCCAAACTGAGGATGCCCTCAGTAGTACATTCGTAATAGGAGAGGTTACTCCAGACGAGGTTATCATTAACCAGCAAAGGGTTGATGATTTAAAAGGCCTCAATCTGTACAACTTTCCTGAGTGTGCTGGGTGCTTTGCTAAATTCACATGCGCTGGGGGATGCCACCATACTCGCCTAATAAGCGGAGGTAAGCAACCTCAGAACTACTGTGAAATTATGCAAGGTGTCCTTTGGGAGACCCTTAAAGAAGCGGCCTTGAATGGATAATATTGCCAGGATGGACTGATTACCTTATAATAGCGTACTTTCTACCGAAAGGAGGTGAGGCAAATGTCCGCATTTGGTAAAACTGTGACCGTAAAGGTCCAGAACCACAACCGTGGTTGCAAGGGCGATAAACAGTGTAGTTGCCGTGGTAGCAAATAACTACAAACGCCTTTTGTGATCACAAAAGCTGGAGATGGTTGCAATTAGCAACAAGCAAAACCAACCATCTCCAGTCTGAACTTTCCTTAAAGAAGATTCTCATGCAAATACCTGAACTGTGTGTCTTTACCAATTAAAAGTTCTTTCGGAATCTGAGAAACCATATGATTTGGTTTGAATGATTCTCCAAGTTTGTAACCTTTGAATGTGAAAGTCCTTGTAGAGGTAAAAACTGTTATCTTGGAGTTTGACAGCTCAAAGCTTCTAACCTGACCATAGTGGGTAGGATTACCGTGCGGTATATCTCCCACACTAACTACATTTTTCAATTTTGATAGCTGAATTAAATTGTAAACTGCAGATGAGTAGGTATCTGCACCTACTAAAACAAAAACTCTAATTCTGTTTTGTTCCTTTTTTATATAACTCAATAGAGGATTAAGAACATCTGAATCTCCCCCTTTATTATTTCGCAAATCAATAATTAAGTTTGACATATTGTAAGATTCAATATCCTTTACAGCCTGCTTCATCGTATAGTCCCCTCTCTCCTCGCAATCATTATATTGAAGATATACTGCACCTAACTCTGGCATACTTTTAACCCAATAGGTTTCTTTTTCATCTAAAGTCATGTCCAATTCTTTAATCGTACTTCTGATATCAACAAGATCGGTATTATAATCAAGAGCAGTAACTTCTACAACAGATGTCTTCCCCTCTTTTTGAAATACAAACTCCGAAGAATTACCATTGGCAATTCCGAAATAGTTTAGAATCTTTGGTTCTACTAGTTTGGTAGGAAGATAATATCTCAAGGATATTTCATTTTCAATCGGAATTATCACACCCAAAAGATTCTCAATTTCACGCATGGATTTATCGTTTATACCTAGCAATTTAGATCCTAGGTGCTTTTTATATTCTTTGGACGCACTAATAACATAATAAGCGTCAGTAATGTATTTAAACTTAAAAGGATAGTTTAAAGTACCAAGGACATCATCTGAAGCCCCAATCTCTGTATGCCCATCGTTCAATCTTGCTAGTAGCATCATCAATCTAATACCAAATTCCTCAATCCTAATTTTTCCTGGAGTGAATTTTATTTCATCTAGATGAGATAAAACCTCTCCCTTAGTAATATACTTAAAAGGGTTGGGATGCATCTCAACTAACTTTTTATGGAAATAATCTAGATCTGCAGCTAATTGCTTTTGTGTAAGTGTTTTCATAATGCACATTATATACTATTCCCTTTGAGAATGTCATAATTCATATCACGACAATAAGTGCTATTCTGTTTTTAAGTTCCATGTCTGAAAGTGTAGCCCACCAGGTCCCATAGACTTCATCCCTTCTGCTGTATGTTGTAGAATAGAGAGTTGTGTAGTTCTTTTCAAAAATCTA
>CAYMBI010000056.1:0-4063 GCA_964388655.1 uncultured Candidatus Saccharibacteria bacterium
TATAATCTTCTATTTTAGAGACATCGAAATATACAGCTAAATCAGTCTCGTATGTATACCCCTTTGCTTCCATTTCTCGTATCTTTTCTATCATTGCCCCAACATATGAAGTAGCTCTTAACCATCCATATTTATCTAGATGATTAACCTCCCAATTCGGATCTACCTTTTCCCCACTTGGTGAAAGAATATTCAAAGCATAGAAATCCTCTAATACCGTCTTTATATACTGATTAGATATCTCAAGAGGATCCTTCCCTGATTGAGAAGCTGCCTTCTCAATCTTGTCCTCTCCGAAATCTTCATCTTCTGTCATATGACCAACATCCGTGAAGTTCATCACTCTGTTTACCTTATAACCAAGGTAAAGCAATGCTCTGTGTAATACATCCCAACTTACATATGCACGAATATTTCCTACATGCATCCTACTGTAAACTGTAGGACCACAGTTATACATTGAAATCTCACCCGATTTAATTGGCTCTATCTCTACTATTTTTCTATCAAGTGTAGAATATAGTTTCATTTGTATATATGAATATATTAAATATCTCTTCTACCTTCGAATGCTCTCTTAAGAGTTAGTCTGTCTGCATATTCTAAGTCTGCCCCCGTAGGTAATCCCATCGCCAATCTAGTTACCTTTATTTTACCCTCTTTCAACTCCATATCAAACATATCTAGGATATAACTTGCGGTAGCTTCTCCTTCCAAGCTTGGATTTGTCGCAACTATTATTTCTAAAGATTTTTCTTTAAGTAATTCATTAACCCTTCTTTTTAAATCTTTAAACCTTAACTCCTCTGCACCTATTCCTTCTGCTGGGGATATTACTCCCCCAAGCACAAAGTAAAGACCTTCGTATATTGCAGAATTCTCGAATGCAACAACATCTAGAGGTTCTTCTACAATGCATAGTTTTGTTTTATCCCTTTTCTCACTATTGCAGATATCACAAATTTCCTTATCTGAAACATTAAAGCACTTAGTACAAAACATAGTGTTTTTGTCCATATCCAAGAGAGCCTGCCCAAGCTTCGATGCCTCCTTGTTAGGAGAACGAAGATAGTGGTAGGTCATTCTCGCAGCAGATTTGGGACCTACTCCAGGTAACTTACTGAGCTCATTAATTACTTTTTCAACAGAGGATGGAAGAATGGACATATTATCCCAGTATATTTTTGAGTTGATCTAAGTCCATATCTTTTGCCATTTCCTTTTGTAGATTCTTTTGATAATCTTTGAATGCTTCTTTCATATCCTTTTTAAACCTATCCATCATATCAATATCCATTAATTGTTCATCTACCCATATATCTTCAAACTCTTGCGCACCATTCATGAATAGTTTTAACATCCCATCTTTAGATTCTCCTGAGATTTTCTTCTCTCTCATCTTGTTTTGAATCTTTTTGGCTTCTTGTTGCATCTTTATTATTTCTATAGGATTTAACATCACAAAAATGTAAAAATTTAATATCTAAAGGATTATACCCTAAAAAAGAGATGATTACATTCCAGCAAATATTGCTTCTACATCAGCACTAAGGTTCTTTTTTCTGAATTCTGACTTAGGCTTCTCTTCTTTCTTCTTTACTAGCCTCTTTTTTTCAATTACAGGGATATTCTTTAATACTACATCTGCACTAGATTGTAATTTAGGCTTCACAGTGTCATTTACAGTACAGCTTACTCTACAACTAACACCAAGAACCTCATTTATTGAAGTACATATTATCTGCTTACTAGCATAGTCCTCTATTTGATCCTTGTAGAACTTAAACGGTACTTCAATGTTTAATACATCACCATTAACCTCCACAGCTTTAGACACACTTAAGAATGCTGAGAGTGTATTGTTTTGTGGTTTGACCCTCTCTATAATATCTTTCCATTTCTTTTGGACATCCTCCACATTAAGGATATTTGCATCGGAATTGATAACCTCTACCTTCTCGCTTTTCTTCTCTAAAATAGTGCCTTTTCTAATAGATACTTTCTTCTGGACTTTCTTTGCTCTCTTTTTTTCTTCAACAGTTTTTTCCTCAGAGCAAAAAGTCGGGATAAGCATTTGTACTACCAATATTGGACTAGAAGTACTCTTCAAATCCCTTTCAGCATTAATGAATGCATTAATTAAAGAGACTAAAGTCTTCTGATTTATATCTTTAGAGAATGGATATTGAGGAGTACTAAATCCAGAGAGCTTTGCAACTAGAATTTCTCTTAATATTTCCAAAGTATATGATACGAACTGGCTAAGATTGGTACCCTTTATCTCCAACTCTTTTATACTCTCCAATGCTAATTTAGCATCTTGGTCTATTAGTGCTCCAAGAAGATTATTCACTATATTCAATTCTGGTAATCCTAATACTTGTCTTGTTTCTTCTTCTGTAATCTCCTTAGAACTACCCTCTTTCGGTTGACCATTTACGACCACATCTAAAAGAGAAAGTGCATCTCTGTAGCTTCCTTTGGAATTTCTAACCAGTATATCCATTGCTCCTTCTTCTACCTTTAATTTCTCTTTCTTTACTATCTCCTTAAGAGTCTTCCTTATCTCTTCATCACTTCCGAGCCTAAAATCATATCTTTGACATCTAGAAAGTATTGTAGCCGGTAATTTATGTACATCAGTTGTAGCAAGTATGAAGATTATGTGTGCAGGAGGCTCCTCCAATGTCTTTAGAAGTGCGTTAAATGCCTCGTTGGTCAACATATGGACCTCATCTATTATATATACCTTAAAACGACCCTCAGAGGGAGAGAACTCTATTCTTTCTTTCAATTCTCTTATCTGATCAATACCTCTATTTGAAGCTGCATCAATTTCGATTAAATCTAAAAAGGTTCCATTAGAAATAGAATTACATATCTCACACTTGTTACAAGGATTACCATCTTTGAGTGGGGAACTACAATTCACAGCCTTTGCTAATATTCTTGCTGTACTAGTTTTACCTGTTCCCCTAGATCCGACAAAAAGATATGCGTGGGAAAGTTGATTTCTCTTTATTGCATTCTTAAGTATTTTGGTGATGTGATCTTGACCAACTAGTTCGTCAAAATTTTGAGAGCGATATTTTCTATACAAGACAGTGGACATAGTGTCTACATATTAAACTAGAGTTAAAAGCCTAACAAGTGGAAATTATTTATACACCAATTTTCTCCTTTTCCTACTTCGTTTTTAGTTTCTCTACAGCTTCTGAAAGAAGCTGTGTATACAAACCGTAACCAATTGAATTAATTGTACCACTTTGCCTTTTACCTAATATATCTCCAGCACCTCTAATTTCCAAATCCCTATTAGAAAGAAGAAAGCCCGAACCAAGTGCCTGGGATTCTTTAATAGCTTCAAGTCTTAGTGCGCTATCTCCTTTTAGAGATTCATAGAAAAAACAAGCATACGCCTGCCTTTGCCCTCTACCTACTCTCCCCCTTATTTGGTACATCTGTGAAAGCCCTAATCTATTTACATCATCAACTATCAGGGTGTTAGCATTCGAAATATCTAAACCATTTTCAATTATTGTAGTACACAAAAGGACATCTATTTCTCCACCTAAAAAAGAGTCCATTACCTTAATTAATTTTTCACCAGAAAGTCTACCATGTGCTACCTCTATTCGTACCTTGGGAATCATATTCAATATTTTTTCTGCCACAAACTCAATATTTTCTATACTATTGTGAAGGTAGTAAACTTGCCCTCCTCTTTGTAATTCTCTTTCTATACAACCCTTTATCTTCTCAAAACTAAATTGAGAAAATTCATTTCGTATCTCTACTCTACCTTGTGGAGCTATTGCTAACACTGAAATATCTCTCACACCAAGCAAAGAAAGATTTAGAGTCCTTGGTATTGGTGTTGCTGTCATAGAAAGTACATGCGTATCTACTCTGCTACTTTTTAGTTTTTCTTTCTGCCTAACTCCAAATTTCTGCTCTTCATCAACTACTATTAATCCCAAATTCTTAAACTTCACATTTTCCGAAAGTATTGCATGAGTCCCTATCAAGATATCAACCTTACCTTCCCCAAGCTCAGATATTG
>CAYMBI010000057.1:0-3989 GCA_964388655.1 uncultured Candidatus Saccharibacteria bacterium
AAGAGTTAATTTGAGAGCTTCAAAATTTTCAAATATATTTTTTTTATTATTCATTATTCTTCGACCTCCTCTGAGTTCTTAGAAATTAATTCCATATTTAGACATAGAGCGTTTAATTCTTTTATCAATACTTTAAATGATTCGGGAACATTTACACTCTCTATCTTTTCTCCGTGGATAATGGCTTTATAAGCGCTTGATCTACCTTTTACATCATCAGATTTAATGGTAAGCATTTCTTGCAGAGCATATGGTGCACCATGTGCTTCCAACGCCCAAACTTCCATTTCTCCAAACCTCTGACCTCCTCTTTGAGCTTTTCCTCCAAGAGGCTGCTGTGTAACAGCAGTATACGGTCCAGTAGATCTAGCATGTACTTTTTCATCAGCAATGTGGTGTAACTTAAGTGTATACTTAATACCCACGGTAACTTTCCTTGGGAACTTTTTACCCGTCCTCCCATCGTATAGGTCTACTTTCTGTTCAACTTTGAAACCATTTTTTGCCATTTCCCTTTCTAACCATTCCATGTTTACACCTTCAAAGAGTGGAAATGCAAACTTCTCCTTAAGAAGTTTTGCATACAATCCAAAGTGTACTTCTTCTGCTTGCCCCATATTCATACGCTTAAGGAATGTAGGAGTTAATACTATATCAACAGGTTCTCCATCTGCAGTGAAAGGCATATCTTCAATTGGTCTTATAGCGGCTACAGTATTCTTGTCTCCATGTCTTCCAGATATTTTATCTCCATATCCTAATTTTTTAGTATCTGCAACCCATACCTTAACCTCTTCTAATACTCCAGGAGGTAACTTGTCCCCTTTCTCTGTAGACAATCTCTGTGTATGGATAACGATACCCTCTTCCCCATGAGGTAATCTTAAAGAGTTGTCTCTTACATCACTTGCAGATTCTCCAAAGATTGCCCTAAGCAATCTCTCTTCTGCAGTTAGCTCCTTCTCTCCGCGAGGTGCAATGACTCCTACTAATATATCGCCAGCCTTAACTTTCATTCCCTCACGAATAATTCCAGCCATATCCAACTTTTGTAATATTCTGTCATTTACATGTGGAATATCTGCGGTAATTACTTCAGGCCCTAATTCTGTATCTCTTACTTCAACTTTGTGTTCTCTAATATGAATTGATGTAAGCAAATCGTCTCTTACGACTCTTTCTGAGATAACAACTGCATCTTCATAGTTGTAACCTTCATAAAACATTAGTGCGGCCCTAAGGTTGGTACCAATTGCTAATTCTCCATTGACACATGTAGGTCCATCAACTATCACATCTCCCTTTTTGATTTTTTGACCAGGCTGTACAGCAGGTCTTTGACTAAAACATGTATTATCGTTTGATCTATAGAAAGTAACAAGTTTGTAATCCTGCAACCCAGATTTCTTATACTGAACAGATACTCTATTAGCATCAACATATACAACCTCTCCATCTTCTTGTGCAAAAACACTCCAGTTTGATTGCCTTGCAACAATTTCTTCAACCCCCGTCCCTACAAGAGGTGCCTCTTGTTTAACCAGAGGAACTCCCTGCCTTTGCATATTTGCACCAGCCAAAGCTCTCATAGCATCATCGTGTGATACGAACGGAATAAGTGCCATTCCTAGACCTGCCTGCTGATACGTCAAAACATCTACATGTGTTACAAGATTAACATCTTCGAGGAGGAAGTCTCCTTCATGTCTTACAGGAGCAAGAGCTTCTGTAATATTGTTGTACTCATCAGTTTGAATTGTTGCAATGCTGATATATTTATCCTCTTCATCTAAAGAATCAAGGTAGTCTATTTCTTCTGATACAAATGGTACAACCTTAACACTTTTAATATTCTTCTGAGCTGCAATCTTTTCAGCAATTTCTTTCGTAATTCTACTACCTTTCTTTGCAACTCCAGCAATAGACTCATCTAAAATTCTGTTAAGTAAATCTGCCTTTGTATTTTTTACCTCCTTGATGACTTTTCTATATGGAGACTCTAAGAATCCATATTCATTTATCCTTGCAAGTATTGATAACTGGGTAACAACTCCAATATTTGCACTTTCAGGGCTTGTTACAGGGTCAAACTTTGCATATTGAGAGTTATGAACCTCACGGATAGAGAATGTAGCCCTCTCTTTTACAATACCACCTGGCCCAGCCGCAGTAACCTTTCTCTTGTTTTCAAGTTCAGCCAAAATATTTGTCTGATCCATGAATGTTGAAAGCTGGTTTGCACCAAAGAAGGACTGTATAGATGCAGCAATGGGCTTTGTACCAACTAGCATCGATGGTGTAACCTTTGCATCCTGTCCGTACAAGCTCATCTTATCCTTAATATTCTTTTCTAATCTCCTGACTCCTGCTAACAATTGCCTTTCCAAAACTTCTCCAACACTTCTGATTCTTCTGTTACAAAGATGGTCAATATCATCTGGTGCTTCAACCCCATTATTTATCTTTATTAACTTTCTGACTATTTTGATAATGTCATCAGGATAAAGTACTGCTTCGTCAGGATTGTTCACATCATACGAAGTTCCTAATTTCCTGTTTAATTGGTATCTACCAATCTTTCCTAAATCGAATTTTCTCTTACTAAAGAAATTACTCTTTATATATTTCTCTGCACTTTCCAAAGTTACAGACTCATCTGGCCTTAACTTGTTATATATACTTATAATTGCATCTTCCTTACTCTTGGTGAAGTCTCTCGCCAATGTCGCCTCTATATACTTATGCTCTTCGTTAGTATCTACATCCTTAAAAAGCTTTATTATTTCTTGGTCACTTTCATATCCTAATACTCTTAAGAATTCAGTAATTAAAACTCTTGGCCTTTTAGGTAGTATGCGCATAGAAATAACATTGTATTTGTTTACCTCTATCTCATACCATGGACCCCTACCTGGCATTAACCTTGCTTTATAAAGAGATTTGTAAGGTAAAGTATCTGCCTCCTCAAACAAAACTCCCTCAGCCCTCACAATTTGGTGTGTAACAACTCTTCGAACACCGTTGACGACAAAAGCCCCATCATCAGTCATCATGGGTAAATCAGCTACAAAAATTTCCTGCTCTTTAATCTCTCCTGTCTTGTTGTTTAGAAGTTGTACAGTAGCATATACTGGGAGTTCGTATGAAAGACCTTTTGCAATTGCCTCCTCTATACCTCTGTATGGATCTCCGTATCTAAATGATTTAAATTCAAGAGTCCACATTCGTTCCATAGTATCCTTGACTGGATTTATTTCATCGAATAGCCTCTTGAACCCATTCTCATAGAAATCCTTAAAGGAGGTCTTTTGAGCTTCTATCAGGCTAGGTATCTCAAATGTTGAGGAGGATCCCTTACCTAGGTTTATTCTGGAAGCCCTGTTACGCTTGGGTTCTACCATAGGACAATTATTTATAGGTTATAAATTACATGCATGCACGAGGGGGTACTCAAACCTTTCTAGAAATGGTTTATAAAAACAGCAATAACCCCGTCAATTAAAGCAAAATTAGGTAACTCTGGGGAGTTTATCATATTTGTGCAATATAGTCAAAGGTTTTTTACACTTTACATTGTCTGGATATTAAAGATATTATATCATTGGAAAACCTTTGTCAAAAAGTATATATTCCTCTATTATTATATATATTCAAAATTAACTACAATGCCCCGTAAGAAAAAGAAAGAAAATATAAATATTAAGAGTTCGGAAACAAAGATATTCTTTGGATTAATACTCTTTGTATTAGGTATCGCACTCCTCATTGCCCCTATAGTTGGACAGCAAGCACATATATTTATCTACATATCGAGACTACTAGGATGGCCCTCAAGCATCTGGGGTATTGCTGTACTTTTAATATCAATCAGTCTTTTAACTAAGGGAAAAAGTCCAAGGAATCCTTCTAGAATTACAGGGCTCTCCCTCCTAGCAATAACTCTTAATACTCTTTTTACATTTTGGTTACCAAAAGAAGCATTAGAGAAT
>CAYMBI010000058.1:0-3856 GCA_964388655.1 uncultured Candidatus Saccharibacteria bacterium
ACGAACCACTTAAGATAGGTCTTAACAAATTAAGCATGAACGATGCTGCACTAACATTCACACATCAAAGATCTAATATGTTAGGGTCAGGTTTTAGATGTGGGTTTCTCGGATTGCTACACATGGAAATAATTCAAGAAAGGTTAGAAAGAGAATACGATGTAAATTTAATAATTACAGCACCAACAGTAGAGTATGAGATTACAAAAATAACGGGTGAGCGAATAAAGATACAAACTCCACAAGAATTACCCGATCCTTCTGAAATAAAAGAGATATTAGAACCATGGGTAAGACTTAAGATAATGACTCCTGATAGATACATAGGTCCTCTAATGGAGCTATGTCAGTACAAAAGAGGACAGTATGTTAATACACATTACCTAAGTACACATAGTGGAGAGATACAACTTAAAGATCAATATATTGAATTAGAATATGACATACCACTAGCATCACTAGTATCAAACTTCTTCGATCAACTCAAGAATAAATCTAGTGGTTATGCCTCAATGGAGTATGAATTTATCGATTTCTTTCCTGTAGACTTAGTTAAGGTAACAATACTTGTTAATCATGAAGAAGTTCCAGCGCTAAGCTTCCTAGAAACAAGAGATCATGCGAGAGCAAAAGCTGCAAAATTACTCGAAGTAATGAAAGATGAGATACCAAGACAACAGTTCCCTATTCCTCTCCAAGCAGCTATTGGAGCAAAAATAATAGCAAGAGAAGATGTAAAAGCATTTAGAAAAGATGTGACTGCCAAACTATACGGAGGAGACTATACAAGGAGATTAAAACTATTAGAGAAGCAAAAGAAAGGGAAAAAAAGACTAAAAATGATAGGACAAGTAAATATCCCACAAGAAGCATTTCTAAGTATACTGAAGACATAATGATAAACAAATTGGTGTTAAAAAACTTTAGAAAATTCAAAGATAAAACTTTTGAATTTGACAAAAACATTACTATCTTCTATGGAAGCAACGCACAAGGTAAAAGCTCTGTTTTGGAAGCTCTTTTTTTAATAAGTAATGGGAAATCTCCATGGGCTTCTAAAGACGAATTTATAAATACTGAACAAGATAAGCAGATACATACTCGGATTGAGATAGAGAAAGACTCCAAAAAGTATGTATATTTCAAGGATAAAAATAAAAGAATCTTTAAAATAGAGGGCAAGAAAGTTGGTAGTAAAAAATTTTTTGAGAACACCTCTGCAACTATATTTAACCCAGAAAAAATAGAGTTACTAATGATCTCCGCCTCCCAAAGAAGAAGCTTTCTGGATGAGACAATCATGAAGTATAGCTATGAATACGAAAACCACCTTAAAGAATTCAAAAAAATACTTAAACAAAGGAATGCATATCTTAAAAGATTAGCGAAACTCTTTTATGAAAAAGGTGTAATTGCAATAAATGATCCACAACTAAACTTCTGGACAAACAAGTTCGCAGTCTTTTCTATTCCAATACTACAAGAGCGAATACTTCTAACAAAAGAACTGTCAAAAGATGGGTATGAGATTAGATACAAAACAGCCTTTAATATAGACAGGAGAAAGATTAATAATATAAAGTACCTAGAAGAGAAGATTAACGAAGACTTAGAAAATACCAAAAGGAGAGATATCGCAACAGGATATACAAATATTGGTCCACATAGAGATGATTGGGATATATCACTAGGAAGAGATATTAGAAAATTCGGTTCTAGAGGGGAGAAAAGACTAGCAATAGGGAAGTTAATATTTCAGTCACAAGATATTGTGAGAAGTAAAAATGGCTTTTATCCAATACTTTTGTTAGACGATATTGCTTCTGAACTAGATGTGTCGAATACGAAGAAAATATTTGAGAAAAAACTACTAGATAAACAACAAACTTTTATTACTGTAATTGACTATAAAACATTACCAAAAGAAGTACTTGCCGATTCAATGCTAATACACTTAAACGGAGATTAATTTTTTCAACACCTTCTGCTTGTAATCACTTGGGAAGAACTCTATTCTTCCTCTTTTGTAATTCCTAAATATTCTATCTATCTCTGGTGTGTGACCAGAAATAACCATAAAAGTAATTTGGGATATATACGCAAATACATTGATTAACTTTATGAAAAAATTAACACCTTTCTCTTTCCTTTCTCTGCTTTGAAGTAATTCCTTTTTTATTTGATATTTTGTTAGCAGCCAAATGTTCTTTCCATATATATGATTTATATACTTCTCATTGTAGATAGGCAGTAAATACATTAGTTCGTGAAAATTAAAAATATCATCTTCAAGCTCCAAACCACTCTCTTCGATAATAAAATTAATACACAACAAGTCCTTTACATCATCTTTGTCTCTTTTAGTTCTAATGACATGATTACAAATATTTCTTATAGCTACTATACCCCTATATATCCATGCACAACCATCTTTTACAACAATAAAGATATCGATATCATCCTCTTCTTTAGCAAAACCTGCAGCTACAGACCCAGAGATACCAATAAAACGCACCCAATTGAATACAAGTAGGATATTTAAATTCTCTTTTGCAATATCAATCTTTTCTTTAATAATTTTTGAATTACCTTCCTTTTTACTTTTTTCTAATCCTTTTAATGTTTTAAATGAAATTCTCTTTGTAATACTTTTTCCCCATATATACTGAGCTTTTTTAATAGAGAGTTTCAAACCCATATTAGATTTAAAAGATACAAACTCATTAACAATTTCCTCTATCTCTTTTTTGTACATTACAGGATATGATAGCATTTGCAACATTTTTTAAGAAATATTCCCTCCACTATTATAAATAATTCTGGTAAACTATTTGTGAATAATGAGACAACACCCTATTCCACAAAATGTATTAGATATTGAGTTTAAACTCTTTACAAGATTTACACTAAAGGAGTTTGCATACCTTGCGCTAGGTGTGGGTACAGGAGGTATTTTCCTTTATCTATCAATTGGAGGAGATATACCTGGAATAATTGGAATCCCTCTTTTTGCAGTATTTTCAGGTATAGGAGCATTCCTAGCTCTAGTTCCCATAAATGATCAACCTGCAGACAAGGCAATAATCAATTACTTTACCGCAATTAGTAGACCTACTCAAAGAGTATGGCTTAACCAAACACTCAAAGAACAAAGAATAAAGCCCACTGTTACAGATATCGATGATAAAAAAAATAAGGTAATCGGCAGTACACAAATAGGAGAGGAACAGAAATCTCAGATATTCGTAGAAAACCCTGGAGATGATATATTAGCAATCGAAGAAGAAGAAACAAAAGAAATAACAAAGTATGTTACTAAAGAAGAAGAGAAGATTCTTCTTCCAGATGATGAATATATAACCATTTCCGATGAGAATATTTCTAAGTATCAATTCCCTATAAAAAGTATTGATAAATTACCAGGAAATATAAATATATGGCTGTGTACTAAGGATAATCAACCACTTTCTAACATTAATACATACTTAAAGGACTCTAATGGTAAAATCCTTTATGCAAATAAAACTGGGCCAAATGGCTATTTCTTAAGTAACAAGGTATACCCTGAAGGTATGTATATAATTGAATTCGAAGGACTAGCATCAAGTACTCCGAAACTAAGAATTTTAGTTACAAAGAATCAAAGTAAATTACCTTTAAAAATAGCATTAAAATAATGGAAGCAAATGCAAGAGCAAGAACAATAGCATCTACACAGGATCACCTAGAAGTGAGAGAAATCGTTGATGATTTGGTAATAACAAAAAGTGGCAGTGTAGCACTAGTTATTCAAACATCTGCAATAAACTTTGACCTTTTAGCAGAGTATGAACAGGATAGTAAGATATATGCATTC
>CAYMBI010000059.1:0-3842 GCA_964388655.1 uncultured Candidatus Saccharibacteria bacterium
GGCATTCGTGCCCTCTTTTAAAGAACAAATTAATCTTTTGCTTACTCTATTTCAGCATCAATCGCTTTGTCAATTGCTTCAGAAAGCTCCTCTTCGTTAAGCTGAGGCGTCTTTGAATCGGCAGCCTTAAGACTCAGACCTAAATGTCTTTCCGTAGAAGATATCGATAGAATCTTAACCTTAACCTTTTGGCCTGCCTTTACTATATCCTCAGGATTCTTTACTAACTTGTCTGAAAGCTCAGATATATGGATTAATCCGTTCAAACCTTCCCCTATTCTTACAAAAGCACCGTATGGTACAACCTTTTGAACCTCACCGTCGACAATATCGCCAACTTTAAATTGAGATATTGCTTGTGCCCATGGATCTTGTTGCAATCTTTTTACGCTGTAAGCTACTCTCTTACCACCATCTGTAAGACCAATAACCATCACGTTTACTTTATCTCCAACAGTATATATTGCTCCGATATCCTCAACCTTGTCCCATGATAGCTCTGAAAGGTGAACAAGACCTTCAAGACCTTGAGCATTAACGAATATCCCGAAAGGCGTAATACCACTTACTGTACCCTCTAATACATCCCCTTCTTTTACTTTCTTGAGTGTTTGAGCTCTCTTTTCTAAGTCTCTTGCTTGAGTCACCATCTTCTCGGAGAGAATAATTCTGTTCTTCTCCCTGTCAAGCTCAATAATCCTTGTCTTTATCCTTTCTCCAATAAGTGAGTTAAGTCTTTTTTGGACTCTAGATGAGATATCTTTTCCTACTTGTCTTACACCATTAGCATACACTCTTGTTGCATCTAATTGTGAAGTAGGGATAAAACCTCTGATACCTTTACCAATCTCTACAATAAGACCCCCGTTGTTTGATTCTACAACAGTAGCTTCTACTACATCGTTGTTCTTTCTGGCATTCTCTAAAGCCAACCAAGCACTTGCCTGCTGTGTCCTTCTGATTGAAAGAACTAATTGCCCTTTTTCATCCTCAGGTTTTACAACATACACCAATATTGCATCGCCCTTTTTAAGAGTAGTCCAATCTAGCGTATCACTCTTGAGTTCTTTGCCTGCAATAACTCCTTCAGATTTGAAGCCAACATCAACGATTACGACACCATTATTAATGTCTACTACTTCACCTTCGACAATATCACCTCTTGAGAGTTGCTTTATCTTGTGTGAACTATCTGCAAGAAATTGGTCTAACTCAGAATACAGGTTGGTATCCTTTACATCTGTATTCTTTTTAACCGTATTAGCCATATTTATTACCTTATGGCGACGTATGAATCAGCAGTATTACATACATACACTAAAATTAATCACTGCGAGGCAATTATATCATCAAATACTCTTTTAAAACAACCCTACTCAAATCAGGTTTTTTAGCTTTTAGAATATATCTCCCATATAGTACGAATGTTGAATTAACTTTGTACCAGTCTTTCTTTTTATACAATTTCTCCAAGTCATGAGAAATCTTTTCCAAATTTGTTTCTTTCGTTAATCCATACATACGGGCGACTCTTGCGACATGTGTATCTACAGCAATTCCTTGATTTGATTTGTAAAGATCATTTAGAAATACATTTGCGGTCTTGTACCCTACACCTGGTAATTCAAGAAGCTTAGAAAGGCTTGCAGGAGGCTCCCCCTTATATACTACCTCAACTATTTTAGACATCTCTATTAAATGCTTAGCTTTTGTTTTATAGTAATTAATACCCCTTAGGGTATATTGTAATTCATCTAAACTCGCCAATGAAAACGCCTTAGAATCTGGATATTTTTTAAAAAACCCCTTGGTTACATTATTAACCTGTTTATCAGTAGTTTGAGCAGAAAGAATGATACAAACAAGGAATTGAAAAGGTGTAGACCAGTTCTCAAGCTCTGTAGATGCCTGAGGAAAAAGTTTTTCAACCTCACTAAGCAAAAGATTTGCCACTTCCTTTTTCTCCATAATTCAAAGATTTAACAAACTTAGAAACAAATATTTCACCATAAAGATTCTCCAAAAGAGTCAATATTGGAGGGTTTTGGTCTATAAGATTCTTTACTGCCTCCCTTATCTCACCATTGTACCATTCCACAGTTCCTACAGAAAAAACAACTTCTTGTGCGATTTTTTCAGCATATTCATACATCCTACCCTTCTCATTACATGCAATAGAGTCAACAAAAGCATCCAAGCTCCCTACATCAATTCTAGAGCCAGAATACAGACTTGTTAGCATATCTCCCATCGGAAGATGTTTCGGGCGCTTAGAACCCACCCTAGGCGTCAATTCCAACCTCTCTTTAACAAATGCAATACTTTCATTACAAATATCTACCCTTGATCTCCAACCACCCTCATCTTTACTTGGAATATCTATCCAATTCTTACCTATTCTCTGCCCAAATACTCTATATATACCATCACTAATATCTTGAACATCCTTTGATTCATGCAAATCTCCATCTTCCCTTTCTCTTGACCAATTATTTGAATTATTAAAAAGCCTTATAACACAATTATCAACCAGCATTTTTTGTCTAAAGAAAGAATCAAAAGAAAGAACCTCTTCTACCAAACTCTCCGAATTATCTTGGGAAAATCCTTTAGCGTATGCATACGCTATTGTGAGAGCGTTACTAAATGGCCCCCTATCAAAAACATAGACACAATCACCCTCTTGTTGAATTAAAAAATTTAAAACCTCTAAACGATTAAGCGCAAATAGGGCCATTTTTGAAGAAAGAGCTTCTTGCGAATCTAATCCCATACGATTAAGGTAATCATTTTTTAAGACCTCTCTGACAGCATTTCCAATTGGTGTTGCATAACAGGGAAAAGAAACAATACAGACATCATACCCCTCGCTTGCAAGCTCCTTCGCAATATTACCAACGGCATCTCCTTTTCCGACTTGATCACCACCTTCGACATCAATAGAAAATATTTTTGGCATAGAACTTATATACCCTATAACTTAGTATCGCAATTTAATATATCACACCTCGTCTTAGTTCTAAATGTATCTCTAGTAATACCAAAACTCCACATATGTTCCAATTTATTCCCCTGCAAAATATACTTTTAATAGGGGCTTTCTCAAGGATTTCAATGTGACTTGTAAAATATTTGTACAAAGCAAAGCGAAGTTACAACAAATCAAAATATCAACTTTTCAGTTAAATGTTACGTATTCAAGAGTTCGCTCGAGTATCTTTCCCAGATTAGATATTTGCGTAAACACTCCTTTTTACTCAAAGAAGACAGATTGTCCTATAAAATTAAAACCCCACTCTTTCAAGTGGGGTTGTCGAATTCAAAAATCCTGGCAATGACCTATCTTCCCGGGACCAAAGGTCCGAGTATTTTCGGCGCTGGAACGTTTTACTTCTGAGTTCGGGATGGAGATCAGGTAGTTCCGCTCCGCTACAATCGCCAGGCGACAAAAATTTAACTGCTAAATATCTGTCGCCTGACGAATACTGTTATTACTAACAGTATCTTCAGGACTTTAAATTCTAAAGAGCAAAAGAGTGTTTTGCACACTCAAAACTGAATAGATAGTAAAAATATATGAAGCTTTTGGTCTATTAGTACTCCTTGGCTCAACACATTACTGTGCTTACACCTAGAGCCTATCAACGTGGTAGTCTTCCACGGACCTTCCGCATAGCCAAGCTATGCAAGTATATCTAATCTTGGGAAAGGTTTCGTACTTATATGCTTTCAGTACTTATCCTAAAGCAACTTAGCTACCCAGCGATGCACTTGGTAGTACAACTGGTACACTAGAGGTTACCGCACCCTGATCCTTTCGTACTAA
Source organism: uncultured Candidatus Saccharibacteria bacterium (assembly GCA_964388655.1). Lineage (GTDB taxonomy): Bacteria > Patescibacteriota > Dojkabacteria > SC72 > SC72 > UBA5209. The sequence continues at coordinate 3,827 of CAYMBI010000059.1, forward strand.
GGGTCAACTCCCTCAA
>CAYMBI010000060.1:0-3783 GCA_964388655.1 uncultured Candidatus Saccharibacteria bacterium
AGACATACATATGTTTATATGTGGAATATTTCCTTTTGTGAACTTTGCAAATGCAATAGATATTGAAACTATCGCATCATACCCTTTGTATCTAAAAGACTTGTAAGCTAGAGGTTGAACTAATTGCAAAAAATACCTGAATTTAAATTTACCTGGTATATACTGCATAAAAGAGGTTTTGACCTCAACATTTGGATAGTATTTTTTAACAAAATCTTTGTCACAGAATGCCGTAAAAAGAGTACTATTTGGAAATGCTCTAAGTATATCCCCCAGATGCTTCTCTGCTCCACCATATTTGTAAAGAGGATCCGCCACTACAGCGATTTTGTATGTACTACTTTTTTCTTTCTGTGTCATATACTTTCTTAATATATTCTTCTAGATTGTTTAGGAATTTTTCTTCTGTGAATTCCCTTGCCCTTTTAACAATCTCTCTAGGATTATACCTTCTCTTCTGAAAATTCTTAAGTAGGTTGGCTAATTCTTTTTCATCTTTAAAAAACTCCCCACAAACACCTCTTTTAACAGTTTCTAACACACCTCCCTGCTCATATGCAAATACTGGTGTACCCTGTGCCATAGCTTCTACAGGTACCAATCCAAAATCCTCTATACCACAGAAAAGCAATACTTCTGCCATGTTGAAAAAAGCCCTTACCTCACTATCACCTTTTACAAATCCAAGAAACTTAATTAGGGGATTCCCATTAGCTATATTTTTTAAGTACCTCATATCAGGCCCTTCCCCTATTATTACTAATTGTTTACCTGCCTTTATACACCCCCTTATTGCCCAATCTATTCTTTTGTAATCGTACAAACGAGATACAACAAGAACAAATCTCCCTTTTATTTTGTATTTTTCAGCAATCTTTCTTTTCTTTGCTTCTGATATTTTTTGGAAACTCTCCTTTGGAATTCCAGGATATATAACTGTTGCACTGGTTCCATACCTCTTTTTGATTTTCTTTGCTATGTACTTTGAATTAGCAGTCCAGTAATCTACACGTTTAGAAATACTTAAATCCCATATACGCATGTATGTGTTTAATATTGTTGAAATTGGTTTGTAGATACTTTTTAAGCTAGAAGCCCTTACATTGAGTTCATTGTCCCAAAGACTTCTTGGTGGAGTCATTACCATTGCGATATGTGGTTGATATACGCCAGTAATTACTCCCCTTGCTGGACCAGCAGATATACTAATTACTAAGTCATACTTTCTTAAATCAAAACTTTCATATGCCCATGGTGTAAATATCTTTAAATGCCTATAAAAGGATTTAGGTTTAGGTATTCTTTGCACAAAGCTTGTATATATACTCTGTTTGATATCAGGATATTTGCTTGAATCAAATGCAATGGTATATATATCTGCGTTAGGAAAAAGTTTTAGCATCGAGAACATCTCCCTATCAGCACCACCAAATGAAGTCATTTGATCAGCAATTACGGCAACTTTTTTGAAATATCTTTCTTGCATTAAAGCTCTGGAAGACCTTCATCCCCCAAGTCATCAACAAGTGGGAATTCGTCGTCCTCTTCCTTATCTAATTCTGCGACAATGTCGTCTAAATCTGTTAGACCCTCTGGGGCAGAAGAGGCAACTTTTTCATCATCTTCATCATCAGGAAAGATATCTACCAATGTATCAATACCATCATCGACAACAGCTCCATCATCTAATGAATCCTCATCTGCAAGGACAATTACATTGGGCTGTTCTTCTTCATCTACAGCTATTAAATCATCTTTTTTAAGAGTTCCGTTCTCAATCTTCTCTTGAACTTTTTTCAGAAATGCTTCAGCATCATCTCCAAACTTTTCCACTACATCAATTACCCTCATCGGTTTGGAGCAATCTGGACAGAGTTGAATATGTTCGGTTTCTTCACCACAGTTTGGACAGGAGAAAAAAACTACATGCACACTTTGTCGTTGGGTAACTACCTTCTTTGTATTTTCATGATTTGACATAATTATAACCGATAACTGATTACAGTAATCTAGGATATTACAATTAAGAGAGATAGGTCAATAAACCCATAATATATGCTATTCAAATTCAGGATAATGACACTTCTTGTACTTCTTCCCACTGCCACATGGGCAAGGATCATTACGCCCTACTTTCTTGCTTCTCTTAACAGTTTGTTGCTTACTTACATTACCTGGTCTGTTGTCTGTTAAACTCCTTATCTCTTCTTTCTCTGTTTGTATTGGTGCTTGTAAAGGACTTTGATTTCTGACAACCCTTACCTTGAAGAATCTGTTTACTGTATTTTCATCAATACTTCTTAGCATGGAATCAAACAGTCTAAACCCTTCATTTTTGTATTCTACCAAAGGATCTCTCTGTGCAAGATTACGCAAAGAAATACCCTCTCTTAAGTCTTGCATATTGTCTAAGTGCTCCATCCAGTACCTATCAATACCTTGAAGTATGAGAACCTTAGATAGGTCTCTCATTGGTTCTACCCCTATCGAATAAATATGCTCTATGTAAGAAACAAACACTAATCTTTTTAACTCCTTGCTAATCTCTGGTACATTTTTACCTTCTAAACTTCTAAAGAATTCGATACTGTTTTTAAATGAAAGATCCTTTACTCCTCTCTCAAATATCTCTTCAGTTAACAAGTTCTTTACCTGTATGTACAAATTCCTCTCCTCAACGTTATCTATTTCCATATCATCTTCTAGTTGAGCTTGAACAAGTACATCAATGTAATCAAGTAGCTTCTTTAATATCGATATATCCAGAGGATTAAGTTTAAACTTCAACCCTTCTAATTGCTCAATCTCCCATGTATCTTTTTTTGTAACTGCAAAACCATCAAGTACATCTTGAAGGTTCTCAATATCGATTTCAGTTGCATACTTAATATCTTTTTCTAAAGATATTTCCTCTACCTCTTTCCCCGTACTAGATATCTCTAATACCTTCGCCCTAAGATCATATATTATATTTCTTTGCTTGTTTAAAACATCATCATATTCAACAAGTCTTTTACGAATGTCATAGTTGTGGGCTTCTACTTTCTTTTGTGCATTTTCAATAGTTTTGCCAAGAATTCCCATAGATATAGGCATATCATCCTCAAGGCCTGCTTGAGTCATTATAGCTTGCATTCTTTCACCACCAAATAGCCTCATTAGCTCATCTTCAAAGGACACAAAGAATCTAGATTCTCCTGGATCTCCTTGCCTTCCAGCTCTACCTCTTAACTGATTATCTATTCTTCTTGATTCATGTCTTTCAGATCCAATAATATACAAACCTCCCAATTCTCTTACTCCTTCCCCAAGGGCAATATCTGTACCTCTTCCAGCCATATTTGTAGCAATTGTAACCGCACCTTTTTGTCCTGCCTGTGCAATTATCTTAGCCTCTCTCTCATGATGCTTTGCATTTAAGACCTCATGGGCAATACCTTCTTTTGAAAGCATCGTGGACAAAATCTCAGACTTTTCTACCGAAGTAGTACCAACAAGTATTGGTTGTCCCTTCGCATTGTGTTCCTTAATATCTTCAACAATAGCTTTGAATTTACCCATCATTGTTCTGTAGACAACATCATTGTAGTCCTTTCTTACAACAGGTTTGTTAGTAGGAACAACGATTGTATCGAGGTTATAAATGGAAGCGAACTCCTCAGCTTCAGTAAGTGCGGTACCTGTCATTCCAGAAAGATATGAGTAAAGCCTAAAATAGTTTTGTAAAGTAATAGTAGCCATTGTTCTACTCTCACGCTTAACTTCTACTCCTTCCTTCGCTTC
>CAYMBI010000061.1:0-3668 GCA_964388655.1 uncultured Candidatus Saccharibacteria bacterium
AAGAAGTATTACTAAGAAATAGTTAAGTAAATATTTAAAATCTATTTTTCCAGCCTTTATCTTAGGTAGTTTGAATTTTTTCATCTTTATATCAAGTCAGTATCTTTTCCAATTATTATTATTTTGTCTTTGAGAAGTGCATTCATTAGGATTGGGTCTTTTTTCCTTCTTCCAAATTCGTAATCTTCTGGTTTCATTACTGCATACTTGATTACTCTGCCGAGTTCCTTCTCTATACCATTCATGGTACTTGTTAATTCCCTAATTTTAATTTCACCGATAAAGAGCATATCGATATCGGAAGGATCCTCATGTTTGTTTCTGAGAAATGCATCTGTGACAATTGCTACCTTTATTCCTTCCACAGAGGATAGGGATGAAAGTAGTAGCCTGCCAGTATCTGAATCTTTGAAGAAGATTGTCCTTAGTTCCCATAGTATCGGGCAATTCTTGTTAAGTGTATATACAATCTTGTTTCCCTCTTTTACAGATTTAAGAATACCAGCTTCCTTTAGATTGAGTAATTCTCTCCTTACTGCGTTGATTTCCTCTCCTAATTCTCTAACTAATCCCCTTACATGATATGTAGCTTTAACATTAAGCATGTATTTTTCAAGTATCCTTAGCCTTACTTTTGAGATAAAAAGATTTTTTAGCATAGCCCTTTAATATATACATATTAGATAGGCCCAGTTATATACACTAGGTCCATGGGGCATTTTATTGTTCAATTATAGCAAATTTTCCCTCAGAGCGAGAGATGGCATTAATCCATATTCTGCCTCTGTTAAATTGTACCTCATTTCCGTCGCTATAGTAAAACACAGTTCTGTCTAATCTACTAATCTTTTTCCATGTTCCCTCCAATATTTTTCCATCAATTAGGAATACTGCTTTACCTTTTCCTATAGTATCTTGAATAATTCTTCCACTGTCATCATAAGAGGGCATCATGCTTATTTCTTGTATTACAACATTTTTTGCAAACACCTGAGTGTTAGTTTCTTGATCTAATGATGCTTGCTTGCCTGTTTGTAATAGGTAGCTATTAGTCTTTGGGTCGTATGTCCATACTGTATCATACAAACCATTGTTGTTTATCCTTTGATGGAAGGTGATATTAACTTTTGTCTTTGTACCTCTTTCACTCAGAAGGGCATCATTTTTAAACTTCCATGCTTTTATTGTAGGGAATGAATTCCAATTCATCTTCTCTGCATACTCCCAAGCATTAGTGATTGAGGAATATTCATTGTGTGGTGCATATCTTCTACCATCATTCCATCTCCATGCTCCAATAGTGGCTATCTTTTTAATATTGTAAGAAGAAATATTACCACAAGCATCAGTTTTAGGATTATCTGTATCTGCACATCCATCATAGATAAATAGGGGGTCATATGGGCTAAGCCATTCTAAAAAATACTGCCTTGCACTTCTAATAGGTCCTACTTTGGCAGGGGCTTCACTCCAAAAAATACCTAAATATCTCGTAATACCAGATTCTGCCAATGTCTCATACACTATATCTGCACTGTTAAGACCTGATTGTGGCCTTGCTTCCGCATGATTGTTAATCATCACTGCTACTGGTCTCCTGCTTTTTAACTTGTTCATCTCTGTCTTTGTAAACAGTAGCCCATTGATAGGGCTAACCTCTGTTCTTGGTTCTTGTGGTGTAACAGAGGGAAGATTTGCAAGAGAGCTAGGAGCTGCTTGAGATACTAGATATTCGTTGTTTAAATTGATAATTTCAGAAGGATTTTTAAATGGCTTTGCCTTGTAAATGCCAAAGTAGTAAAAAGCTCCTATTCCCAAAACAAGTAATACAGCAGAAGTAATTAACAATATTTTTACTGTCTTAGGGGAGAGATGTATTTTTCTCTTCTCTTTTTTAATTTCTAATGTAGGTTTAGTTTCTTGGTTAATTACATTTGTTGCAGTATTCCCGTTCTCTACAGGAGAAGAGTCTACTACCTTCCCTTGTGATATATTTATTTCCTTTGCCATATGTATAGACAGTATTTTAGATATATATAATGTACCACTTGCTGTATACAATGTTAATTCCTTCTGTGTTAATATTTACATATATTAATATTACGTTGAAAAGAGATGAGAAAGAGAATGCTTTTGTATATACCCTTGATAATTCTGTGTAGTATTCTTTTGACAGGCTGTACAAAGAAAAATGATGACTACAGTGATAAGATAAAGATTGTAGATTCTGAAAATGAGGAAGAAGAAACAGAATCAAAAGAAGAGCCTAAGAAAGAGAGTAGTGATTTAGGCTATCTTTCTAGCCCAGATGAATATACAAAAAACAAAAAAAGTATTGGAGAGTTAACAGATTCAGAATATACACTTGATGCTCTAGAAGATTCTCAATCAAATGGTTACCATGCATTTAATTTCAGTATATCTACAACTGCCGATGGAGTCTCAACGAGCTGATCATGTCAAAGAATAAAGAAAACAGCAATCTTGCCGCCAATAATCCGGAGGCAATAAATCTCGCTATCGCCGAGAATACCTTAAAACAATTTGCCCTTCAGGAGGTATTTTCAAAAGATGTCGCAGAAGCCCATCTGAGCGGGATGGTGCACATCCACGATTTGGGTTATCCGACGAGGGTGTATTGTTCTTCCCATTCTTTGGAATATCTAAAAAAATATGGGCTATCACTTCAAAACCTGGATACAGAGTCTGCACCCGCAAAACATGCACGTACCCTTACCGGACATTTAAATACATTCCTGGCTTCTATGCAGGCCTATTATGCTGGAGCCCTTGGTGTTGGGTATATTAATATTATGTACGCCCCGTATCTGGAGGGGATGAGCTACAAAGAGATGAAGCAAGAGGCACAGCATCTTATCTTCAGTTGCTCACAGAGTGCATTCTCTCGTGGAGGCCAAACGCTGTTCCTCGATTTCAATATCCATACGGGTGTTCCAAGATACTTGCGGAACATTCCTGCCATCGGGCCGGGTGGAAAATATACGGGAAAGACCTATGGCGATTACGCTGATACGGCAAGGCAGTTTACCCTTGCCATGCTCGATGTATGGCGCGAAGGAGACTGCTACGGGCATCCTTTTGCCTTTCCGAAGTGTGATTTCCATGTTAACGAAGATACCCTCAATGACCCGAAACAATATGAACTTTTGGAATATGCTTGTCAGATTGCCAGTGAGAATGGCGTTCCTTATTTTATCTTTGACAGGGATGAGATTACCCTTTCGGCATGTTGCCGTCTGCGTACTACCATTGACGACCATTATATGATAAAGCACCCGGAAAGCATGCGTTTTTGTGGATTCCAGAACATTACCATAAACCTTCCCCAAGCTTCCTACCGGGCGGGGAAGGGTAACTGGGATGCGTTATACAAGGAGATCGATAGGGGTATTGAAGTTGCTGTAAATGCACACCTTCAGAAAAAGAAGTTTGTCGGGAAGTTGATGAGCAGTCCGGAAATGCCACTCTGGGAGATCGGTAAAAAAGCCAAGGATGGGCGTCCTTATGTGGATTTAGAGGGATCAACGTATATCGTAGGTATTATAGGATTGAACGAATGTCTGCAGTTTATGACGGGGAGAGAACTCCATGAGGGTGATGATATGATCAAGCAGGGATTGCGGGTTATTTCCCATATGTATACACGG
>CAYMBI010000062.1:0-3460 GCA_964388655.1 uncultured Candidatus Saccharibacteria bacterium
ACAATCGTAGAGAGATTACTAAATATTTTGCAGATGCAATCGAAGAGATAGATAAGACTGCGGGACACAGAGATTCTAACGTGAGCTTGAACTTTCCGACAGACCGAGAGGTTCAAGAGATAATAGCCAACAGATATCAAAAGTCTAACGATAATAGATTATAATAATTGTTTTATTGAAATATTGAAATCCATAATGTTTAAATACTTTGAGTCTATTAGTATTTTTAGAACAACACTACGGAAATGAATAACTGTGGTTGTTGTTATATTATTACCGACAGCTTACTGCTTAGCTTAAAGGCAGAGAGAAGACAACTGAGAAAGGACTGTGATGTTGTCGCTTTAAATTAGTCGGGACTCCAATAATTAAAATCAATTTAAATAAAAATGAAGGTGAATGAGTTCAAAAAAGGGGAAATGCAGAAGCACTTATTTGAAAATTCTAATAATACAACAACAAATGTCACAAGTGTTCCTTTTGAGTTACAACTTCCAGAGAATGCGTGGACTGTTCTCTCACAATTTGCTAACTTAAGAGTTAATGACTTACCTATGAGCCTAAGCGTTTCTGAATTAAGTAGGATATTCGGAAAGCATATGCATATTAACACAATAAGAAGTATGGTTAAAAGACTTAGGGAAGAGGCATATATCAGAATCCATGTTAAACATGTGGGGAAGACTGGAAGAGAAATCAGATATTTAATTACTACTGATGGAATGGTTGCTTGGAGTAGGAGGCAAGACTTATGAATTATGCTACTTTTGACAAGTTAATACAAATATCTTATCGTATATAAAACTAATAAAACCACAAGATTTATATATCTATTAAACTATAGTTTTATTATAATTATAGATAACATGAAAAAAACAAAACAAACAAAACAAACAAAACAGAACAAGAGCGAGTGGACATCAGTAACTCTAATGAGGGATACAAGGCAGAGGTTACAAAACATTAAATATAAACACAGGTTTAGTAATTTAGATTCTGTAATTAGAATGCTATTAAACAATTCAAGAAGGTTGGTTACCTTAACAAAAGATTAGGAGATTAAAATGGAAGATACACAAAAAAATCAAATAAAAATGCAAGTAGAGGTTGTAACTAAGAGCGAACCTAAAAGGTCAGTTCTAATCAAATCTCCAGAGTTTAGTTCTTATGAAGAGTCTCAGAGATGGTTTAATTTAGCAAAACATGTTAAAGTAGAATGGATTAAGAAAGGTCCTGCAGACGTAACATTAGCACAAACACCAGATGGAAAAGATGAAGTAGTCTTTATTAAGAATACGGGTCAGGCTCCAAGTCAATCAGGTCAATCAGGTCACTCATCTTACAATGGCTATCCTATGCAGAAGGTTGGAGGATATCAGAAACCAAGTTACCAAAAGCCTGCATTTAATCCAGAATTTGAGAAAGAAAAGCAAGAAGACATAAAAGCACAAGCATGTGTAAAACAAGCTATCCAAGCTATTAAAGTCCATAATGAAACTATCGCTAAGTCTGAAGAAGAGAAAGTGAATATTACATATAATACTTTGAGAAATCAAGCTCTTATGATTTGGAATGTGGTTGATTCCTTAAAAGAGTTTAAAGAAGAAGAAAAACAAACAAAAGGTGGTGTAGGTGATGGTAGGCAAGAAGAAGCGTAGTAAAGAAATTACCGCTCAAGAATTCTTAGATTCATTAAAACCAAGAGAAGGCTCACACATAGTCTACACATTTGGAGAGGATTCAAGATATTTAGCTGTTACAAAGTCAAAGTTGACTGAAGAAGATGGGATTCTTTTCTCTGCAAAAGGACTTAAATTTCTATTTGATAGACCAGAAGTATATGGAACTTTTGATATATGCTTTTATTGTGTTACTCCAGCAGAGAAAAAAGAAATACTGAAGAGGTGCGGTTTTAGAAAATGAAATTCAGTGAAGCACTCGATTTAATTAAGAAGGGCAAGAAAGTTAGAAGACCTCACTGGAAGCCAAACAGTTATATCTATTCTGGAGGATTGGGTAAGATACTATATACTGATGGAACTCCTGCTAATTTGTACTGTGAGCAATTAGAGGCAACTGACTGGGAAGAGTTCAGTTCAAATTGGAAATTAGAAGATTCTGCATCTACTTGGTTTAATTACCCTATGGATGGGGGTAGTGTAAAAAAAGTGAATTATTATAGAGAAGACAATATCAAGAAGGCTCTAAGAAATCTTTTCTTATGGCATAAAGGAAGACATTCAGCCCATTTCTTTGATAACTACTTAGGACCAATTATAAATGAAAAGATTAAACAGACATTTGGAAAGAATTTTGAGGTGAAAGAATGGTAATCTTAAACAGAGAAGGAACTGAAAAGATTGAACCTCCACAAAAGATAGACTTCCATAGAGTTATTTATTGGGAACCTACATCTCAACAATTACTTAGTCAGAAAGAAGATGGAGATACGGAATCTGCAACTCTTTTAACAAAATCTAAGAAATTTTTAGAATTTGATTGTATTCAAGATGCAGGCAATGGAAAATTCAAAATATTACCTATTGCAGGATATAAAAAAACTGCTTATTTAATTGAAGATACAGACTCTGGATTCAAATGCAATTGCCAAGGATTCAATTCAAACAAGTTCTGCTCACATGTCTTAGCAGTAACTCAATTCATATTCATAAGGGAGTGGAATTCAAAATAATTCAAAATAATTCAAAATAATGGTTAAACAAAAAGATAAAAAAGATAAGAAAGAGAGGATAGAAAAAATCCAACTAAGGATTAGAGTTAGGATAAGAATTACTAAAAAAGGTATTCAATATATTAAGATGTTAAGATATTTAGATAGCTTACCACTTTGGAAGTATTGGCTTAAAGGTGGAAATTTAAAGTATAATCAGATACTAAAGAAATTGGAGAAAGAACTATGATATATCAAAAATACGAAAAGAAGATACAAGAAGAAGCAAATCCATTGTTTGATATAGACGGGGTTGAATATGATAATGCCCATTACAGAATAAATGATGAATTTAAACAGGCTATATTCAAAGAATATGGAATAGAAGACCATCCTAAGGGGGAGTTGATATGGGCTAAGTCTTGGGAGAAAGGACACTCAGGAGGATATTCGCAAATCGAGATAGAATTTCTTGATATGCTGGATTTGATAAAATGAGTGAAGAATTTAATTTAAGTAAGAAAATTGAATTATTAAGATGCAGTTGTGGAAAACTTGAATATGCTAATAGATTCCATAAAAGAGATGTTAAAGAATTTATTAGATTATTGAAAAGAGAAATCGAAGAAGAATTTTTTAAAGATTCTGAAATATTAACTCCGATTAAGAGAATCATAGATAAATTAGCAGGAGATAAACTAAAATGAGCGACTTAAAAACTTTGAAAGATATACAAGAAGAAATAAGAGATACCTGTTACGAAGACCAAGATATTCCCGTGATAGATAT
>CAYMBI010000063.1:0-3453 GCA_964388655.1 uncultured Candidatus Saccharibacteria bacterium
CCATCAATAACCCTGTTTGCTTCCGAAATATTTCTAAAGTCTAAGTTAAAATCAAAATTCACGCTATTTCCTTGTTCAGAAATTCCATTAACTTGTACAAATACCATATCTTGCGAACTAGGACCTTTAACAGCAAATCTTCCTCCATTATATGTAGCCTTTACCCATTTATCATTTCCACCACCAACTAGGCTAGGAATATATGGTACCCAGTTTGCACCTTCTCTATGCATCATAAAGCCATAACTATTCCTTGTGTATGTTCTCCCCGTTTGACCAGATGAGCTATCTAAATCTATGTATTGTGGAGTATTAGGGATAGCACCATCGATTTTTAACCAAACATAAATTGCCTCAATATCACTTGAACCATCAGGATCTGTATGTGTACTAACCATTCTGATAGGGTTGTTAACTTCAATTCCTGTGTGGGTAGATGATGTACATCCAAGTTGAGTAGGATTTCCTGTTGGGAATATTTGAATTGATGAAGTTGGTTGTGGGCTAGGGGTTTCATAACAATCTCCATATTTCATACCCGCGCAACTACCAGATCTTTCACAACTGCGATAGTTTAAAAGTTTAAAATCTGCAAGACCAGTTTCTGTAAGAGGAGCAGGGCAAGACCCTAAATTACAATCTATACATGGAGGAATAGAAGGTGTACTACCACAACATCCAGTACTCTTTATATCCCTATCATTCAAGCAATCTTCTTCAGAAGAGTAATATGTCCTAGATCTACTTTCAGTACAAGCAGTATCCGTACCAGTACATGTCCATCTCCAGCGAGCAGAGTCGGGGTATTTTCTACACCCCCCATAATACCATGGGTACCAAAAACCGCTAATAAATCCACCAGGCAACTGACAATACATGCCCCAATCGGTACAATTGTAGGTTGCCTGCGCAAAAGCTTCCTCTGTACTTCGTGAAAACATAAAAATCAAGGAAAAAAAGACAAAAAAGAGTTTTAGCAAGTATCTTCGATTATTCATAAGTTACTATATAAAAAAAGAAAAGTTTATCCATGGTAATAGAATCTTCCTGAGATGAAGATTGCTCTGTCAAGTACTTTTCAATATCTATTGAATATTCACTAAGAGGAATGCTTTCTATATTAGCGCAGAGAGCTTCTTTAAAAAGGTCTAAGTCGCCTGAAGAACATATATTTGTAATACCTGCTTCTTTTACATCAGAAAGGATGAAAAAAGCAGTTAGGTTATAATTCTTCTTAAAATCAAAGTTTAATAAGTTTCCTTCAACAAATTCTAAGAGAGTCTCATCCATTGGATCTCTTTGATGAAGAAGCTTCCTGGTACGAATATCTACTACTTTTTCTATTCCATTTATTTCTATCTTGGCCTTTATATTTATCGTTTCCGGCGAGAAGTTTATTTCTTCTATTTTGCTATGCATAAAATTAACAATTCCTATATTTGCATCGGAAAAAACCTCTCCTAGTTTCTGGTAATAATATCCCGATTTTTTTATTTTATATTCCTTAGGAGTAAGAAAATTAATAGGAAGAATATTCTCTTTAGATAGTCGACTAGAAAAATTTGAAGCTTCTTCGTCAGACATCCATTTTATACCAATCTGTTTCAACTCTAAACCTTTTAAAATAGAACTAGAATACGAAAAGCTTATAAAGACTGGATATCTTTCTCCATCAAGGAAATTTTCTCTATTCCATTGAAAAATTTCTTTATTTTCACATATTTCAACTTGGTTAATCTTGGGGTCAGCAGATATATAAGAAATATTTAAACAATCTTGGCTTTTATTTAATGGTTTAACATAGTTAAGTAATGCCTCACAATCATATGTGTATATCATCCCCTCTCTTTTAAGTTTACAACCTTCGACTAACTCTGCATATTTACCATAAGAAACTACAGGAAAAATTCCCATAATATTATCTCCTTTTAACAAGATAAAAATTGTTACAAACAAAAATAAAGCTATCCCTAGACTGATTAATATCAATAATTTTTTTTGAATCACTATTTTCACTTCTTTGGCGAAATATTAAACTAATATTATCAACCAATATATTTATTCAATTCTTTCATTAATCCCTCATAGTCCAAATCTGTCTTTACAAGACAAGAAGACGCCCCCATATTAAATGCTTCTTTAACTACTGATTCACTGGTCATATTTGTAAGAATTATAATTGGCATTGTTCCATATTTCTCTTCGTTTCCTTTAACAGTTTTAAGAACTTCCAAACCATCAACTCCTGGCATCATAAGGTCGAGTAGGACAAGACCTATTTGCCCTATGTTATTAGCCAATATATCTAATCCCTGATATCCATCAAGAGCTTTTAAAGGTGTAAAACCTGCTGCCTGTACCAACTCAGCATATGAATCTAGTAGGGGGGCTTCATCCTCAACTATTAAAATTTTCCTAACTTGATCTGCCATTTCTTTTTTTATTCAAATTAATTATTTGGTCTTAGTGTACCTATATTGTAAATAGTATAGTCAAAAAGTGAAGAATACCCAAGACTATCTACACCTGGAACCATAATTTGTTTCTCTCTGAAGGATCCATAACAGTTTACTGCAGCATTCACTTTCATATATGTAAATTTCTTTGCTGAACAATTGCTTGGGAAACTGTGAGCAACACCCAATGTGAGATTTAATGGAATTATCCTTATTTGATACAAAGGATACGCACCTCTAGATTTATCAAGACGAATTGTTAACTTCCTTCCTGTTTCAAGACCATTAAAAGAGTCTACTGGCGCTGCAATTCCTGTTAAATCACCAGCACTACATGAATCTCCATTCGGTTTAAAACAGTATGCCTTTATATCATCTGTTGCTCCATCATTTACATATTCTGCTATTTCATCGTTGCTATTTCCATATATTTCCTTTATTACAAATATAGTTGGTGCATTATCTCTTGCCTCAAATTGTAGAACAATATTACATGGATTTGCATTATAAGAATTATCCTTTAGATTAAACACTCTAGTAGATCCAACTCTAACATCTACAAAATCCGTAGGCTCAGCTTCGGCTATTGTTAATTTCAAATTTGAACTGGGATTATTCTCTATATGGTATTGGCACCAATTTTGCTGATCTAAGATACTAGAATCAACACCATATTCATCTAATATAAGCTTTATATCACCTATGCTCGTATACTCTTTTGTTCCCTCTTGTTGTACTTTTACTGACAAATCCTGAAGGAATTGAAATTCAGCCCTAACAAATAAGTCGAGTAAACTATCTGCTTGCTCAATAGCCATCATAGAATCTTTAGTATTTATTGCTGCTTCTTTGTTTTTTAATGTTCTCGAATACAAAGATGCACCAAGTACAGTAGCTACAACAAGTATAACCATGATAATAGCTATTGCCTGAGCAGGATACATTCTTTTAAAACTTCTTCCCAACCTTCTTTCCAAAAAATATCTTCTTTTTGAGA
>CAYMBI010000064.1:0-3429 GCA_964388655.1 uncultured Candidatus Saccharibacteria bacterium
CTCTACCAATTGAGCTATACACCCATGTTAGCGTTAAACACGCAATAATACCAGTAGATTAAAGATTTTTCAATACAAACTACTTAGATAACCTTGTAAGAACAATATCCCTTGTAATCAAAGATTCCCTCTTTAAATAAACCTCGTTACCACCCTTAATATTTTCTACTTTATAACCTGTATCCAAAATCTCGATGTAATATCTACCCTCATCTGCAAGGAATCTATACCTACCTCTTACATCAGTAACTCTCTTAGCAACTATCTTGTCAAACTCAGACTCTCTTAAACCAACAACTACACCTTCTAAAGGATTTTTAGATCTATCTATTACTAATCCATACCTATCTCTGTTTAATAAATTGCGTAATATGAAAAAGAATGTTGGAACAAAAAGAAGTAGTACTACCAATGAAAGTACAGAAGGCGAATTGTAATATGTATAGAAGGCCAACGTTATACCAGCAAGAAATAGAAGAACATGTATGATGTTTACGATAAATTTAATTCTAGTCCAGAAGCCTTCTAGTTTTAGTCTTAACTTTGATGTCTCCATTGGGTCAAGAGGAATAGCAAAGTTGATTTCTGTCTCCCCTGAAACAACAAACTCTTCACCATGATATACATTTGTAACTGGATAATCTTCTTTACCAAATACGACAGTAGAAGGATAAATATATCTGGGAGCTCTCACTACAATTTTGTATTTTCCATCTTTTAATTTAGCTGTAAAGTATCCTTTACCATCAGTTACATCTGACCATACAATGCGATTTTCTTCGTTGAAAATTCTAACGATAGCTTGAGAAATTGGTTCTTTTGTAACAGAATCATATACAAAACCAACAGGTTTAGCAGCTTTTCTAAACCCAAGTAAAGAAAGAATATTAAGAAATAGTTGAAAAAGGAAGTATGGGACACTACTTAAACCACCCGCAGCAATAGCTATTGCTGAGGTTGCGGTAACAACAGACGTCGTTGTAGTTACCCTATCTAAATCCTTAGGATCCAGCTTACCAACAGTGTCATCTAATATTACATTTATATCCTCTATTACCTTCTCAACTCTTTTAATGATAGGAGGGGCCACAGGAGGCTCCACAGCATCTTCCCCAGGAGGAATATCAATATATATGTTACATAACCTTTGGACATTTGTAGCACCATCTACGGCCTCTACACAAAACTCATATCTCTGCCTTAGGAATGTCCCCGATCTTCTTTCCAAATCCCCTAATCTAATATTTACTGTAAATATATCTCCTTCTTGATTAGAGCTATTTGTACAAGGATATGCATTTCCTTGCGAATTAAGACATATAAATTGAGTACTTACTAATTGTAAGTTGTCTGTAACCCTAAAAAGCATTGTAATTGTAAAGCTACTACTCCAATTGTTGGTAGTATTTTCTCCCACACTACTAATATCTAATATACTGATCGATGGATTTTGTGCATCTTGAACACTAAATACAGAATTAGACCAACCCCCTACACCACCGAATAGATTTTGGGCTCTTACTCTGTAAAAATACATCTTTCCATTTTCAAGATTTGTAAATTCAAAAGAGGTAGCATTAATAACTCCCGACTCCTGTTTAATTACACTAAAGTTTGAGAATTCACTAACCTGAACATTGTACCTATAAGCAGGACCTAAACTCTGCC
This sequence comes from uncultured Candidatus Saccharibacteria bacterium, assembly GCA_964388655.1. Taxonomy (GTDB): domain Bacteria; phylum Patescibacteriota; class Dojkabacteria; order SC72; family SC72; genus UBA5209. The sequence continues at coordinate 1,669 of CAYMBI010000064.1, forward strand.
AAAGAACTGTATTTGTTAAACCTTTTGTATATTGTGGTTCGGGAAGCATACTCGGAACTGGTACGGGAATTACATACAAGGTTTTACAGTTTTGTATATCAATGTCATACCCAAAGGTAGTATCCTTCGCACATACAGTATATGTTCCTGCAGTACCACTAGAGACAGAACCTGTTGTTCTACCAGTAGCATCAGTAAGAGTAATAGGTTGGATGATATTTAAACCAGGAGCAACAATTTCTATCTGCCTTCCAGGAATACCTTGACCACTAGGATTAAGTATTCTTATTTCTACGATACTCGGTTGAAATATTTCTACTGTAGAAGGATTAACATTTACCGTAGAGTAAAAATCTACATTTATATTTGCAGAAACAACTACATCATCCTGTAATTGAGCATATATATTTGGAACAAAAAGAAAAAGTGATACAAAGAGACAGAATTGTATAAAGGCAGTTTTAATTCTCATAGCTATATCTCTTCAATTACTTTCTTAACATATATATCCAAAGCCTGTGTAAAGAATTCCTTTGCATATGGATTATCCCCTAATTCATAGCACTTTCCTACATTAATGTAACAGTTTTTGCAAAGAAGGGCAAAGTTAGAAACATCAATATATCTTAAATCTTTCTCATTACCACATATATTACACTTAGAAAAATCTTGTAAAAACCCCATCTCTTTGAGAAAGATAACTCTAAATCTGTTAACAGACTCTGTATTGAAATCTCTCTTAATTACGCTTTGTAGCATCTCAAAAACCTTTTCATTAGAATCATTCTCTGCAAGGATACGATTTAACATAACTAAAACTCTATTTAGATTCTCTACCCTATCCTTTAGAACATCTGTATTAGGAGAATGTATTAACTGTGATTCTGTAAGCACTGGTAAACCCTTACCCTCATAAAAGGATATTTCACTAGTACAAAGAGTTTGCATATTTCCTCGATTCTTACTGTTAATCTTCCTAATTCCTTTTGCAAAGAGCGCAAATTTACCCATGCTTTTACCAAAAACAGTTAGCACTTTATCTGCTTCTGAATAATTAACCGACTTTATTACCGTTACAAGATCTTTAGACATTACTACCCCTTACTCCCTTTCTTGTTAGGACAACATAGGGAGTTTTAAAAAGAATATATATATCTTTAAGTATACTAGGTTTAAGAGCATATTCACTCTCAATCTGCAATCTTTTTCTAAAAGGTATTTCATTTCTTCCTGAGACTTGCCATATACCTGTTAAACCTGGCTTTACACTGAAGATATCTTTAAAATATTTCTCATCTTCAGGATGCTCCTTTAAATGGTACTCTATTTCCTCATGATAAAAGGGTCTAGGACCAACCATGCTCATTTGACCAAGCATTACATTTATTAATTGAGGTAGTTCATCAAGATCTGTATTCCTTAGTATACGACCAATTATTGTTACTCTCATATCATCCTCAAGCTTGTGATTACCTAAGAGTTTCTCTTTCACTTCACTATTGCTCATCGCAATGCTATGAGCATTTGGTATCATAGTACGGAATTTGTACATAAAGAATGATTTCCCATTTAATCCATATCTAATAGGGGTACCGACAAATACCTCTCCTCCATCAGATAACTTTATCAATATTGAAATTAGCAGCATTAATGGGGACGTAAGCATCCAAAGAATAGTAGAAAGTATTAAATCCAGAATTCTTTTAACGACCCTGTATAGCATCATCTACATACCTTTGTAACTTGTAAATAAAGATTTCG
>CAYMBI010000065.1:0-3412 GCA_964388655.1 uncultured Candidatus Saccharibacteria bacterium
CCTTTGTACTTCTTAGGATTCTTTTCATACTCCTTGTAATCAGCACAAAAACCCTTCTTTATTCCAATCCCCTTTATTTTTCCGAACCACTCTTGTGCAGAATCTCCAATGTAAAAGGTATCAAGGTATTCATTCAAAATATCTATTTGTAAATCAGAGCTCATCTCTAGAGATTCTTTCTTCATCTCTTTGAACATATCATCAAAAAAGATCTCTATTTGATATGAAACATCAGACCATTTAACAATATCTTTACGAATTTTTTCTCCCTCTCTCTCAATATTTAGTATTTCAATACTGTAATCCTTGTTATTAGTAAGCCTCTCAAAGAGTTCAAAATTGTATTCTTTTGCCCATGCAAGGGTATATTCATACACTTCTTTAGCACTTAATCTAGAAATATATTCCTTACATACATCGTTCAATTTAGTAATATCAAAAAGAGCCCCTGCCTTGTTAAACTTTTCTAACTTAAGATCAAATTCAATAATATCTTTTTCTGGATTTTGTATTCTCCAGTCTGAAAAATTAGAATTCGCTATATTAAGAAGATATTCCTTCACACCTTGAATTGGAAAACCATTCTCTAAATAAAAGGAAACTGCAGCCTCAGGATCTTTCCTCTTGCTAAGTTTTCTTTTTCCCCCTTCATCCATTTTCATTAGAGGTGAAATATGAGCGTATTGTAACTGTTTAAAACCTAATGCATTAAATATCTCCATATGTAATGCTTGAGAAGCAAACCACTCTTCTCCCCTTGTTACAAAAGAAATTCCCATTAAAGTGTCATCAATAGGATGAGCAAAATGATATGTTGGCAAACCATCAGACTTAAGTAGTACTGCATCCATATCATTTTCCGAGAGAGTAACCCCTCCTTTAATCAAATCTATACTATTAATCTTGTTTTCAATCTTTCCTTTTGAATACAATCTTATTACAAAAGGTTTCCCAGAATTAAGATTCTCGATAACTTGATCATATGTGGCATTTCTCCATTTTGCAAACTCGCCATAGTAACCAGTTCTAACTTTCATGATCGTTTGCTTCTCACGAATCTCTTCCAACTCTTCGGGGGTTGCAAAACAAAGGTATGCATTCCCCTTCGCAACCAAATCTCTAGCAAAAACTTTGTAAATATGGGTTCTTTGACTCTGAATATACGGACCATAATCACCTTTACTTTCCTGTTCGTTTATCATACCCTCATCAAAATGAATACCAAACCCCTTTAACCCATTAACTATGGCTGATATACCATTTTCAACCTCTCTTTCCTTATCAGTATCCTCAATTCTAAGTAAAAATATCCCACCACTTCTTTTTGCAAGGAGATATCCTACGAGGCTAGTATATACATTCCCTATATGCAGAAAACCTGTTGGACTAGGTGCAAATCTAAGAACTAATTGTTCTTCATTTATATTCCTTTTTGGATACCTTTTAAAAATATCTTCAACGGATTCTTTAATTTCTGGAAAAAGTAATTGTGCAATTTGAATATTCTCCTGCTCTGTTCTCATTCTAAAAAAAGTAGTATAAAATTAGGTTGATATAACATATATACACTGTTATGATTATACCATGACATTAACTGAAGCAGCATTCTGGACTAAAAGATTCGGGGTAATAGCACTTGTTGCAATGTTTGTATTCATCCTAGTGCTAATGTTACTCTTTACTCCTAGAGAAACAACACTTCCGCCTGAGTATTTGACAGCAAACTTCGCTTGTACTGAGAAGAAAGAGGATTTCCTTAAACACAAATTAGAAATACCCTCCTTACAAATTAATCCTGATTCCGAAATGATATTTGAATTGCAAACAGATACAGGTAAAGTAGATAGCTTACCAAAGATTGTTAATGTGTATAGATATACAAATCTCGGACAAATTATTAACTCTCAAGGAGAAGCAAAAATATTAGCAAAAAAATTAGGATTTGACCCTGAAAAGTTTGTAAGACAAGGAACTACTGCGTATATATGGGCAGATAACGGTACACAAAGGAGTTTGATAGTAAAAGCAAGAGATTTAAACTTCACTATGAAAACAGATTTTGAAAAGATAAGGAGATTAAGAAGAAATATTGACTTACCTACAGAAAGAGAAGCACCATCAATTGCTACTAATGCATTAAGAAGTTTAGGAATATTAGACCAGGCATATACAGAGGTACAACCTACCATTCACCTCATTGATATAAATCCTGATGGTTCATTTTCTCAAGCGGAATCCTTAATAACAGCAGAATTAATTAGGGTAGATTTTTTAAGAAAAGTACCAATGATTTCAATTGCTACTAATCTTGAGGGTGCTCAATTAATGGTAGATAGTTTAAAAAGAAAGAATCTCTCATATGAGATTGGGAGTAGCATAATTAACGATCAAAGAGTAGAAGTTTATAATTTCAGTACCCTTGTTACATACCAGTACCCAGTAAAAACAAATATCTCTGTATATATTGGACCAAAAGACGATTCCACCAAAATACTCCCTCACATATATCAAATTGAATACAATACATGGAGTATCGAAAGTGATAGTTGTGGTACATATGAGCTCATTTCACCATCTCTTGCTTTGCAAAAAATACAAGAAGGAGAGGGAAGTATTGTATATCTTAATAGCTCTGGGGATGAAGTTAGAGATTACACTCCAGTTAGTGTAAACAAATTCAGAGTAGACAACATATATATTACCTACTTTGAAGGAACAACTGAGCAGCTATATTTACAACCCGTTTATATGGTGGAAGGACAAGCAGAATTAAAGGGAGGTGAAAGAGCAGATTTCATCATCTATTATCCTGCTATTAATTACGATATCATACAAGACAAGATAGATTTGCCTCCTGCACCAGTAAAAGAAAAAGGGTTACTTTCTTTCTAGTACTTGTCTACTTAATCTTTCAAGATTCTGTGTATCGGTGAACCTGTCTTCAGACCCTAATACCACTGTAACTATCTCTGCTTTGTTTGGATATACAAAATATCCTACAAAACACTGTCCTGCATCCTTAGTAATACCTGTTTTTAAGCCTCTAGAGTAAGGATTAACACCATACAACTGATTAGTTGTATATATTGTTTTGCTCTTTAGTTCATCTCCTGAGTTCCAGGAGATATTAGCTGATGCCTTACCTGTTACTTCTAATATATATTTGTAATTAAGACTAGCAGAAACTAACTTCCCAACATCTCTTGCCGTAGAGTAATTTCTTTCATTATCTAAACCAGCAGGATTACTAAACATACTGTCATGCATTCTTAATACCTTAGCTTTGTTGTTCATAGCCTTTACAAAACCACTATAACCGCCATTTGGATATGCATTAGCCAAAATATATGCAGTATCATTAAAAGAACTTAGAAGCATAGATTTCAAGAGAGCATCAACCTTTATATTATCT
>CAYMBI010000066.1:0-3395 GCA_964388655.1 uncultured Candidatus Saccharibacteria bacterium
GGTTTTCTTACAACATTTTTAAATTCAAATTTTGCAATTGTTAAAAACTTTTTACTTCTTGCCATCTTTTGTTAGCTTAATAAATATCTCATTGAGACTAGGATAATCTACCTTTAAATCTAATACTTTTGTTCCTCCCTTTATCAATGATTCTAAAATGTCATTTGATGTGTAATCCTCTTTTGGAATTAATTCTGCGGTTTTGTTTGAAATAATACTTCTATACATTTCTGTCTCTTTTCTTGGTCTTTTACCTTCAAAAGACAAAAATATTGAGTTAGTTCCGTACTTTTTTCTTACTTGAGTAGTAGTACCATATTCCAACCTTTTCCCATTATGAATAATCAGTAACCTATCAGCCATCTTCTGAGCCTCATCTATAACATGAGTACTGTAGAGAATTGTAGCACCTGCTTTCGCCCTTTCAATAAAAAGTTCTATATATAACTGCCTATTTACAGGATCTAAACCTTTAAATGGTTCATCTAATATCAAAATCTCTGGCTTGTGAATTAAAGCCGTTCCTAATTGTACTTTCTGTTGCATACCAGAACTTAATTGAGAAATGTTTTTCTCCCTATGCTCTATTAACCCAACTCTTTCTAAATACTCCAAACTCTTCTTTATCGCTTTGTCATGGGGTATTCCTCTTAGTTCTGAAGTATATACTAAGATATCTAATACTTTTGTATCCCTGTATAAACCCCTTTCCTCAGGAAGATAGCCTATGATATTGTTTAAGGAATCATTGTACTCCCTGCTATTTATCAACAACCTACCCTTGTCTTCTTGATATATCTTTAATAGACATCTAATAGTGGTAGTTTTTCCAGAGCCATTAGTACCTAAGAAAGCAAATATCTCTCCTTCTTCTACATCGAAAGATAAGTTATCTACTGCTTTTAAGTTTCCAAATGTTTTTGAAAAATTTTCAATATGTATACTGTAATTTGCCATACATGATTTACTGTAGCATTCTAAATTCCCCAAGTAAAGATTGGTTGGTATGCAAAGAAAGTTAATTCTTTGTTGACACAGGTATAAAAAATAATTAATATATACCTACCCCCTAGGTATATATTACTTTGAACAGAAGAATATGAAAAACATAGTATTAATAATCTCTATAGCAATAGCTGCATTAGTAATAATGTTTGCTCTCTCCAATAACAATAAGTCCCAGGAGAAAGAAATAAAAGGAGAAAATACCCCCTCCGTCTCTCAAGAAGGAGATATCCAAGTAATAAATGTAGTCTCTACCGCTGGTGGTTACTACCCTCAAAATATAACAGCGAAAGCAAATACAAAAACAATACTTAGAATGGAGTCAAAAAATTCATATGGATGTGAAAGATCATTTAGAATTCCAAAACTCAATGTAATGGAAATTCTTCCACAACAAGGAATTTCTGAATTTGAATTAGGAACTCCACAAAAAGGAGACATCGTAATAGGCACATGTAGTATGGGAATGTACACCTTTAATATCAAATTTGAGTAGAAAATGGAAAAAGTAGAGTTTTCAATAAAGGGAATGAGCTGTGCAACATGTGCACTTAATATAGAAAACTTTCTTAAAAAAGAAAAAGATATTAAGAATTACTCTGTAAACTTTGCCTCTGAGAGTGGGTACATTGAAGGAATAAATCTTGAAAAAAGCATAGAGAATATAAACAGAATTCTCAAACCAATGGGATACGAGATATTAACAGAAAGTCAAAATGTTCAGGAAATACAATTACAGGAAAAAATTAAAAAGCTGTCGTACATATTACCCATCTCCCTGATTGTTTTCTTTTTTATGATATACGAGATAGCCTCTATGTTCTTAATGCAATTACCAGAAGTAATGATACCTTATAGATTAATGCATGGGGTTATGTTGATACTTGCAACAGTAATAATTGTAAGTGCAGGAAGACCATTCTTGAGAGGGATACAAAGATTCTTTACAGGAACAAGTGCAAATATGGATACCTTAATCGGTATTGGAACCTTCACTGCATATATATACAGTACTATCGTATATATAAATGAAGTTTTTAACATAGGGATAAATCTGAATCCTAACACATTCTTCGATGCAGTAATTGTTGTGATTGGTTTTGTATATCTTGGTAAATACCTAGAGTACAAATCAAAATACAAAACAGGAGAAGCAATAAAAAAGCTTGCAACATTACAAGCTAAAACAGCAATACTACTAAAAGGCGAAGAACAAATTGAAATACCAATCTCCGAGATTACCAAAGATGACACCATTTTAATCAAACCTGGATCTAAGATTCCAGTAGATGGAAAAATAGTAAAAGGTAATGGAGTAATAGATATGTCCATGCTAACAGGAGAACCAATACCACAAGATGTAACAGAAGGAGACAAAGTATATGAAGGAACTATAAATATACAAAGTACATTTACAATAAAAGCAGAGAAAGTAGGAGAAAAAACAGCTCTTGCAAGCATAATTAAGATTGTAAAAGATGCACAAAACTCAAAAACAGAAATTCAAAAAACTGTAGATAAAATATCCAGTATTTTTGTACCCACAATACTTGTAATCGCAACTATAACTATACTTGTTTGGATATACAGTAGCTTTGCCCTAGGAAATACTGCATATATCTCAATGGGTATATCTGCCTTTGTAGCAGTACTTGTAATAGCATGCCCATGTGCACTTGGACTCGCAACACCTACTGCAATAATTGTAGGTGTAGGTAAAGCAGCTCAAAGTGGAATACTCGTTAAAAATGCAGAAAGCCTCGAAAAACTTAACAAAGTAAACACAGTAATTTTTGACAAAACGGGAACATTAACAGAGGGTAAACCAAAGGTAGAGACCATAATATATGAGAGAGACGAAAACAAATTAAAAGATATAATTTACTCTTTAGAACTACAATCACAACATCCTTTAGCAAATTCAATTGTTACCTTTCTTAAGAACAAATCAAAAGAAATTGAAGTTAAAAATTTTCTTAATATTGATGGCAAGGGAGTATCTGGGGAAATTGATAGAAAAAGTTACTACATTGGAAAACCAAAATATATTGAAAGTCTTGGAATTACTTTGGACAAAAATACAATTCAAAAATATGAAAATCAGGGTAAAACGGTTGTACTACTAAGTGATAAATCAAATCTACTAGCAACAATTGTAATATCAGACAAATTAAAAAAAGAGAGTAAGAGAACTATTGAGAAACTTCACAACCTTGGAATTACGACAGTAATGATAACCGGAGATAACAAGTATGCAGCTAGAAATATAGCTAATAAACTTGGCATAGATGAATACTATGCAAATATATTACCCTCTGAAAAGGCATCATACGTAAGTAAATATATTGAAAATGGAAATTTAGTAGCAATGATTGGAGACGGAATAAACG
>CAYMBI010000067.1:0-3374 GCA_964388655.1 uncultured Candidatus Saccharibacteria bacterium
CATCGGGAAGGATTATTGGCCCTTGTAGAGCTTTGTATCCATTCGGTTTGGGATGGGTAATATAGTCGTCAAAATCCTCTGTTAAGATTTCACCATTATCCATAATTAATTCTAGAATTTTGAAACAGTTCTCTTCTGAGTCAGTTATTGTTCTGAAAGCTAAGAGATCCGGTATATTTGTAATAGTTATAGAAGAACCTTCTTTCAAATATTTTTTCTGCTTGTTGTATATACTATAAATACTTTTCACTCTACCATGTACAGATTGTTCTCCAGGGATATCTTTGAGCAATTCTTCAAGGTATTTAATATATTTATCTCTCATTTCATTAGTAAAACCATTTTTTACCATCATTCTTTTTATTGTTTCATACTCTTCTGGTCTATATATTTGAAGAGCTCTCTCCTCTAACTCTTTTTTCATCGTATTGAGATTTAGATATTCCGCAAGTGGTCCATATATTTTAAAAACTTTTTGAATTTTAGAACCAACTCTTTCCGAGGGCATGTATTCTATTGTTCTTACATTATCAAGTGTATCTGCAAGCTTGATAATGACCGGTCGTAAATCTTTTGCGCTATTTAATATATATTTATTTATTATTGGATAGTCAGTATCTATACTTCCTGTAGCTTTACTTATTTTTTCACATTCTTTTATCAGGAAAAGAACATCTTCTCCAAACTTATTGGTAATTTGCTTTGATAGGGAATCCCTTTTTTCTTCATTTTTAGAAAGAACATTGTGAAAAAGACCTCCAATAATTGTATTTGTTTCTAAACCCATTTGTGCAAGAGTTTTTGCTACCCTTATCGAGTGGTTTACGTATTCCTCGCCAGAAAGCCTTGTTTGTCCTTTATGGTAAAGTTTTGCAAAATCTAAGGCCAGAAGAATTTCCTCTTGAAATTTCTTAGGGCTACTTTTTATCAATTCTTTTTCTAGTTCTAATGTGTTGTCCATAATTAAAAAAGTCCCCTAATTGTGGGGACAGAAATATTAAAGATGTCCCCGATTAGGTAGGATTGAACTTGATTTGATTCATGTGTCTTCCACATTTAATTATGTATTGAGTATCTGAATCTAAAATTATTTCTTTGTTCCAATCTATTACCTTTTCCTCATTTATTTTTACTGCACCCTGTTCTATTAATCTTCTAGCCTGAGATTTACTTTTACATGCACCTATTTCAACTAAAAGATTGGTTATTTGTATCCTTGAAATATTTAATATTTTCTCAGGTATTTCTGTTTCTACTTCTTTTTTCTGAAAAACATTCTCAAAAAAATGTTGTGCAGAAACAGCTTCTTGCTCTCCTTTAATGTCTTTAGTTATTTCGAAGGCAAGTTCTTTTTTAAGTTGCATGGGATTTTCTCCTGAGCTTAACCTTTTATTAATTTCTTCCAATTTTTCTAAATCATATGAAGTAAGAATTTCAAACCCTATGGATATTTGATTGTCGCTGAAAGCCATAACCTTACCATATATATCATTACTATTGTCATCTAGTGTTATCATATTACCTTCAGATTTACCCATCTTAGTACCATCTGCGGTAGAAAGAAGTTTACTTGCTAATACAAATTTTTCTTTGTTTAATCTACTCCTTATCAAATCTCTTCCAGCTAACATATTAAAGAGTTGATCATTACCGCCTACTTCTACATCAATATCCATCATTACAGAATCATATCCTTGCATTAATGGGTAGAGGAATTCGTTTAGATATATTGGTCTATCTTCCTCCAGTCTTTTTTGGAACATACTCCTTTTAAGCATTTGTTGTACTGTAAATTCTGATGCAAGCTCTATTATGTCTGCAAAATTAAGTGGCTCTAACCATTGGCTGTTGTAAACTACTTTTACAGGATTTTCTTTGTTAAATATGTCTATTATTCTTGAGGCCTGCTCTACATACTTCTTCATATTCTCTTCCACCTGCTCCTTTGTAAGTGAGACTCTTGCGGAGGTTTTGTCACTAGGATCCCCTATTCTTGCTGTGAAATCACCAATTACAAAGTAAACTTGATGACCTAGTTTTCTAAAGTCTTCTAATTTTCTCATTCCTACCGTGTGTCCGATGTGAAGGGTTGGAGCTGTAGGGTCAAAGCCTTGGTATACATTTATTCTTTTACCTGAAAGAAGAAGAGATTCAAGGGCCTCTTTTGAGGGAAGTATTTGTTCTACTCCCTTTTCTAATATCCTTTTTATTATTGTCCTATCTTTTGATACTTCCATTTCCTCTGTATTATATATTCTCAAAGGTAAATTTACAAAAAACTTCAATTTTTCAGATACTTCCTGTTTTTTAACTTATCTGGCATACACTGTTGATCGGATTTTTTGTTAGGTAAATCATGGTCATATTCATATCCTTTACCATACCCAATATCTTTCATGAGTTTTGTTTCCGCATTTCTAATATTCATTGGAACAGGTAAGTTTCCATATTTCTCGATATCTTCTTTTACCTTTAACTCTGTCATATATGCACTGTTGTCTTTTGGTGCTTTTGAAAGATATATTGCTAATTGTATTAAAAATACTTCACACTCTGGCATACCAAGTTTTTGACATGCTTCATATACGCTGTTTGCTAATATCACAGCTTGAGGATCTGCATTGCCGACATCTTCACTTGCAAATCTAAGTAACCTTCTTGCTACATACAAAGGATCTTCACCACTTGAGAGCATTCTTCCTACCCAGTAACTTGCAGCATCTGGGTTACTTGACCTCATTGATTTATGTATTGCTGAGATAATATTGTAATGCTCCTCCCCATTTTTGTCATAGTAAAGAGGTCTTTGTATTACTTTTTGTAAAACATCTTCAGAAATTTTTGATTTTTTACTTGCTTGTGCAAGTGTAACAGCCATTTCTAATATATTAATTGCCGACCTAATATCACCGTTTGAGAGCTCTCCTATTATTTTTATTACTTTTTTAGAAAAGGCAATATTAGGATATTCCTTTCTGGAGATATCGGAAATTAACAGCTCGATATCTTCTTCTTTTTGCTGATTAAAAACAAAAACTTTTGTTCTCGAAAGGAGAGCGCTATTGATACTAAATGAAGGATTTTCGGTTGTTGCTCCAATTAAAATTATTATTCCCTTCTCAACATATGGTAAAAGAGCATCTTGCTGTGCTTTGTTCCATCTATGAATTTCATCTAAGAAGAGAATTGTTTTCTTGTTGTATTGTTGGTTCGCAATAGCTATCTTTATTACTTTTCTTAATGCATCTTTGCCACTTGCTACAGCTTGCATTTTGTAAAAATCATAGTAAAGATTTTGGGAGATTATATATGCAAGAGTTGTTTTTCCAGTACCTGGTGGACCCACAAGCAAAACCCCTTTAGGGATCTTGCCT
>CAYMBI010000068.1:0-3346 GCA_964388655.1 uncultured Candidatus Saccharibacteria bacterium
AATTATTAGGGCATTAGAACTAACAGCTCAATCCTTAAGTAATGAAATGTTTAAAGAAGTAGTCCTAGAATCTAGGAATGATGTAGAGAAGGGAGGATCTCTTGCTATACCTATTGCCAGAAGTGAGTACTTCCCACTAATAGTGAGCAGTATGATTGCGGTAGGAGAAGAGACGGGAGAGTTAGACAATGTATTAAACAAAGTAGCAGAATATTACAAGGATGAAGTAGATGTTGCAACATCAAATATGTCCACTACATTAGAGCCAGTATTTCTTATAGTAATGGGATTAGTAATAGCATTTATAGCACTAGCAGTATATATGCCTATGTTCCAGTTGTCAGATGTTATGACAATGGTTGTTGACATTGTTACTACCATTGTGTAATTTTTATTTAGATAAATTACGTTTAATTTATATAAATTATTTATACTTTTTAATCTAATATGGATAGAAAATATTCAGCATTTACACTCGTAGAAATGCTTATCGTCATGGGTATCCTTATAATCCTTATGGCTGTAGGTATTACTGCAGGTAGATTTGCAATCAATAGGGCTAATGATGTTGCACATCAAAATGCAGCAGATCAGATATATACTGCATTACAAGCATACTACACAGATAATAGGGAGTTTCCTGAAATTACAAACTTTGCTGATTCAATGGCAAGAAACTGTACTCCAGGACCATCACTTAATTGTATAAATACATATATAGGAGATGGTGAGTTTACTGGTGGAACAGATGCAACCTTCTATTACTATGTAGAACCTAACAGAAAACAGGAAGTAATGATTTGTGTTTCAAAAGGTGGACACTCTGATGTGACTAGGCGAGGCTTCTATTGTACAGGTAATGCATTTGGTTTAGCTGCTTCGGGACCAGGATCTATCACAACAAAAGATGTTGGAAATAGTACGACTTTGAATCATGATAATCCAGGTGGGGTTGGAAGTTGGTCGCTTACTCAAAACTGGGTAGGTAGCTCAAAATCATGGAGCGCACCATCATAGGCTGATATTCTTAGTGTCTTAACCCCCTCTTTTGAGGGGGTTTTCTTTTATTTAGTTATATATATAATAGAGTATGCATTTATATATGACAGTTGTAATATTTTTTCTTGGATTAGCGATAGCGAGTTTCTTAAATGCCTTGCTATATAGAATAGATAACGGGTATAAATATCCCGATATCTTTTTAAGAGGATCTCATTGTGAAAAATGTAATAAGCAACTACTTTGGTATGAACTAATACCTATATTCTCCTTTCTCATATTTAAGGCAAAATGTACCCAATGTGGTTACAAAGTACCACTGTATTACCCTGTTACAGAATTTTTACTAGGATTATCTATCGCTTCAATTTACTATTTCTCCCTTCCTATTACCTTCTACATATTAATACTGTTTTTCTTTGTAATGTCATATTTTGATAGAGTATACAAAGGAATACCTAAAGACATTGTACATATATTCCTACTATACTCCTTTGTATCTTTTGTTATATACACAGTTGTTTATAAAGAAATACAGGATAATTCAATCCTCTTTGCAACGATTTTTGCATCATTTGTTTTTTTTCTGAGTAAAACTCTTAAGAAAAAATTTGGTATAGGAGACCTTCTTGTAATGTTTTCTCTTGGCTTTATACTTTCCCTACCCTTCTATCTCTCCTTCTTATATGTATTCTTATTCGTATCTCTAATATATTCTTTAATTTTAATGTCTATAAAGAAAGCAACCATAAGAACCTCTATACCCCTACTCCCTCTTATGTTCATTTCCTTCTCATTAGTGTTAATATTTGAAGAGCAATTATTCTTTATATTAGAAAAAATTCTATTCATATGAGATACAAAGGCTTTACACTGATAGAAGTATTAATTGTTATGGGAATCTTGATTATTCTTATATCTATTGGAATAGCAGTTGGAAGATATGCTTTGGACAGGGCTGACAGAATACAACATCAAGATGCAGCAGAACAGCTGTATAACGCACTTGTTAAATACAAGTTGGATAATAAGGAGTATCCAAGACTAGGAAACTGTTCGAGTTGTATTCAGGAACAGTTTTTTGCAGAAGCTCTCGGGTTTAAAGGAACAATGCCAGTTTTAAAAGGTTATTTTGAAAAAGATGTATTTGATGGAGGTACTGACGCCACTTACTATTACTATGTTGAACCTGTTTCAGCCCAGTTTGTTGTTGTATGTGTATCGTTGGGTGGAATTGATGATGAAGCTAACAAAGGCCATTATTGTACTGGTGATGGCATTGGTAATCAACCGGTAGGGAATCCAATAAAGAAGAAATATGTTGGGTCGGTAAATAGTGGGGATATTGCAGATGTTAACATTATTAGGGGCTTTGATGCTTCTGATTGGCACCTAAAGAGAGGTTTTGCTGTTAACAAGTAACTCATTTTTTGTTAACCTGTATATAGCTTAGTTATAAAAGGTATAAGATGAGAGAAAAGTCTGCCCTGTATCAAGGCTACACACTTGCCGAGGTCTTGGTTGTTCTCATGATAGTTATTATATTGGGAGGTATTGGTGCATATTCCTTTAGTGGTTTGAGGGATTCTGTCTTAGTTAAACAGAATATTGAAGAAATTAAACAGGATTTACAATTAGTACAACAGAAAGCAATGCTTGTAGAGAAAAGAGATGGTGAGGGATGGATATATGGCATAGGTATTGATTTTACAGATGTCTCCAATGGTAGGTACACTTTCTTTAAGTGGTGTTCCCCATTTACAGCATATGGGGATATAAGGACAAGATCTGAAATTCTTGCATATGATTCGGAACAGATAATTGGAGTTCCCACTGCTTACGGACCCAATGCTAAATTACCACTTGATGACTGGGAAACGAGTGGTCTTTGTAATAGAAATGCTGGGTTACCTGATAGTACAATTCCTTCATACTTAACGATTATGCCAGGTATAGAAGAGGGCAAGATACATGCAGGATTTAATATAGCTTTAATAGGTGATGCTTCATATGTGGTTTTTGAAACTGTAACAGGTAGAGTCTTTTTGTATGATAGTAATGGTATGCCTGTCAGCTATAGCCCAAACGGCGTATATATCCCCAACAAGTTATTTGCTGTCGAAATATTAAGAAATAGAGGAAAGGTAGCTGATGTAATTAAAGTATATCCTCTCTCTGGTGCAGTATCTCATGATATTGAAGAAAGATGAAAAAAGTAGAACTAAATACAAAATATGAAGCTTTAGGTTTTGTAGAAGCGCTAATCGCCATTATGGTTTCTGGTATTGTTGCTACAGTACTAATTAATATCTCTGTTGTAGCTATGAGGGAATTAGTAAGATTAGAT
>CAYMBI010000069.1:0-3345 GCA_964388655.1 uncultured Candidatus Saccharibacteria bacterium
AGGTATAATACTTTCTTCTTTTGCTTCGTACATACTTCCAACTTTGTCATTTCTTTTAACCTTTGGATTGTTAAAATCCTCAGAAATATCTCTATCAAGCAATTCATAAAGAAAAAGACTCCCCTTTTTCTTTCTCTTCGCCCCTCCATAGAAGTTCGCAGCCGTTAAGAAGAGTTTCTCTTTAGCACGAGTCGCACCAACATAGAAAAGTCTTCTCTCCTCCTGAAGGTGCTCTTCTTTTTCATCTAGGCCAGACAGAGATTCTTTAATAAGTCCATCTGGTATTGGAATAGTATCTCTTCTCGTTTGGGATGGAAATCTATCTGAAACAAGATTAACTAGGAATACACAGGGGAATTCTAATCCCTTTGCACTATGAACAGTCAATATATTCACTGCATCATAATCAGACATTTCCATTTGATCTACAAGTGGTGACTCCCCTATCTCTACACTGTAATCGAGGTAATCTACATATTCATATATATTTGAATCTACATTTTCCCTCTCATATTCTTGTAAATAATTAAAGAATTTAGAGATATTAGTAACTTTAAATTCTGTTTGCTGAGAATCCTCTTCTAAAAGACTCTCTATATATCCACTATCTTTTACAAAATCATACAAAATTTCACCCGTACTTCTACCCTCCTTTATTTTCTTAAAGCTATCATTCAATATGTTCAGCAGAAGAGATAAGCCAATCCTTGCATTTTCAGAAAGAATTTTATTCAGGATATTACTAGGATTCGTATTAATAGATTCAGAATCCACTTCTCCTAAGCGGATATCTAATAGCTTTTCGATTTCCTCTAATACACATACTCTATCCTCTCTCGCCAACCTATTTATTTCTACAAACTCCCTTGCAGAAATATTCCATATTGGCAGTGTAAGTAATTTATATATGGAAATCTCATCCTTGTAATCTACAAGAATCTTAAGAAAAGCAATTAAAAACTTAATCTCATCCCTTGAGTACAATCCTCTAGAACCACCGACTTTGTATGGAATACCAAAATATCTAAGATTCTTAATTATTGTATCTGCATGAGCATTAGCTCTTACTAAAATTGCGATATCTGAGAATCTGTATTTTCTATCAGGTATCAACTCAACAAAGCTCGCTTGCCCTTCTTTATCAAATTTCTGAGCTCTATCTGAAACATTTTCTCCACCATATCCTGTTAACTCTAAAATTTCGTTTGCAATCCACTCTGCTTCACTATCTTCATCTTGTGCTACAACCAAAGATACAGCATCATCATCCTCTTCAAATCCGACCTTAGATACCAATCTTTTTTCTATTTTTTCAGTTACCTCTAATCTATATGGATTGTTGTGTGATATCAGAGAATATGCAGCATCCAATATCTCTTGGCGAGAACGGTAGTTTTCGGTTAACACAACCTCTTTTGCTTTAGGGTACAGCTTTTTAAATTGTAGAATATTTGAAATTGCCGCCCCTCTAAATTTGTATATTGCTTGATCATCGTCTCCTACTACAGTTAAATTCGGATTTATCTTACCTACCTTTTTTGAATCATTTTTGGGATCTAGACCACAAAGGATATTAACAAGAACATTTTGTGTGTAATTCGTATCTTGAAACTCATCTACAAGTATATATTTAAATCTTTCTCTGTACTTCTTGAGTATATTTGGTTTTTCCCTAAAAAGGCGTATGGTAAGAGTTATCAAATCTCCAAAGTCTATCTTAGAGTTCTCTATTTTTAACTTTGTATATTCGTCATATACCGTAGCTAATTCTAAAATGTCAGCATATTCCTCCTTTTGCTCCTTTGTTCTTTTGGGAAGTTTTTTTGCAAAAGAAATGTAGTCTGCGGGAGAAACATCTTCATCTTGTAATCTAGAGAAGTGTTTCAGGATATCGTCTATAAATTTTGTAGGGTTACCATGTGGTCGAAATCTGTTAAGTGAGAACCTGAAAAGATTCTTTCTAAAGAAGATATAGCTTTGAGCAGAAGACATCATGGAGTAGTTTGTGTCTAGCCCTATGTATTGGCCTTCCTGTCTTAAGATTCGATCACAAAAAGAATGAAACGTAGAAATCCATATATCTCCGTAACTTAAAGGTAGATTTTCATCTACCCTACTAAGCATTTCCTCCGCTGCCTTGTCTGTAAAAGTTAGAGCAAGTATTTCGTCTGGTTTCGCCCACCTGCTATTAATTATATGTAATATTCTTTGTGTAATTACTGCTGTTTTTCCAGTTCCTGCTCCCGCTATTATTAACAGAGCTCCTCTCTTGTACTGTACTGCGAGTTTTTGTTTCTCATTTAAATTTATATTCATTTCTTCGCAAGCTCTTTTAATTTTTTTATCTCTTCACCCATTGTAGATGCACTTTTTAAAGCAGGAGTTTCAAGTATGAATGGAATATGCGCAAGCTCTTTTCTATGTAGAATATTTCCAATAGTACCGTTTCCCAATTTGCCTTCGCCGAGATTCGCATGCCTGTCTTTGTTAGAACCGCAAGACGTCATCGAGTCGTTTAGATGAATAGCCTTTACCCTTTCAAAAGCTAAAGTCTCTCCTATTTCTTCTACAATGCTATCTATATCATTGTTCCAATCATAGCCTGCAGCATATGTATGCTGAGTATCTAATACAAACCCAACCCTGTCTTTTCCCTTAGAACCATTCCTCATTTGAAGAAGTTCTGTAAAACTCCTGCCCATATTTCCACCAGTTCCTGCTGTAGATTCAATGAGTAACCACTGCTTACCTCCGACCTCATCTAATACCCAATCAATACCGTAAGATATTCTTTCCAAACTATCCTCATAATTAAGTTCCTTTTGAGAACCGGGGTGAAAACAAACCCCCAATATTTCTACATCCAAACCTTCTCTCTCTATTAATTCCCCCACTTTATTTGCAAAATCTAAGTATACTGCTAATCCCATTTTCCCGAGATGAAATAGCTGCTTATCTTTTCTAGCAAGGTTTGTAAGATATATTCCGTGTATTAAAATTTTTTTTACACTACTTCCTTTAAGTGCTTCTACAAACCTATCAATATCCTCCTCTGAAATCTTCTTTGTTACCCATCTCATAGGGGCAGTAGGCATCATTTGAATACTGTTTATCTGATACTTATCTCCCTCCTTTATTGCATTTTCAATTCCTCCGCTTGAGGATACGTGTGCTCCTAGGTACATAGTATATTGTACCCAAAAAGTTAGTATATATACATATACTTTGTGATATAATCTTGGAGTTACAAGGAGAGGTGCCTGAGTGGTCGAAAGGAACTCACTGCTAACGAGTCGTAGATATAAAAGTCTACCGCGGGTTCGAATCCCGCCCTCTCCGCCAATT
>CAYMBI010000070.1:0-3328 GCA_964388655.1 uncultured Candidatus Saccharibacteria bacterium
CATATTTGATCTATCTCCAAGCATTGTTTCTTTTACCAATACACCTTCCATTTTGTTCACAGCTTTTGCTTCTCCCGTTAGAGAAGATTCAATAACTGCAAGATTTTTTGAACTAACAATCCTACAATCTGCTGGAACTTTATCTCCTTCCTTAAGTAAAACAATATCGCCAGGTACTAACTCTAATGCATTTATTCTAGTAATATGACCATTTCTTAATGCCATACATTTAGGGGCAGCTAATGATTTCAATCCCTTTATTGTATTTGTTGCTTTTAATTCGTGACGTGTTGCTATTGCAACATTTATCACTAAAACAGAAAGGATTACGTATGTATCAATTTGATGACCTAAGATATATGAAACAATGGCTGCACCTCCAAGCACATATGTAAGAATATTGTTTGTATTATTTAGAATTATCTTAAAAATAGAGACTTTACTTGCATCAGGCAGCGAATTTTCGCCATATTGTTGAATCCTTTTTTTTGCTTCTATACTTGAAAGACCTTTTTTGCTGCTATTTAGAGCATTAAAAATAGTTTGTATTTCTTGTGCATGTGCATCATTCATGGCAGTTTTACTTCACTTTATTCTTTAAAAAGATTCCCTCATTATTCTTTAGTAGAATATCTTCTCCATATATGTTTGGACCTTCCTCTTTACGGTAATTAAATCTTCCCAAATCTGTGACCCATGTTCCTATTATATCAACCTCAATATTTTCTTTTGAGAGTGCTTGAATAAGTGATGATGCTCGAGCTGATTTCGTATAGAGCGTGCCACCAACCAAATTCCAACCATCGTTCAATTTAGAATATTTTGGGGAGGGATCTCTCCATCCGTCAAATTCGATTGTGGTAGCATCAGTAGTGATAATTAAATATCCTTTATTTTGTTCAAAGAAAAAATCATTTCCTGCAAATGGCAATTTCTCTGATTTTTTTATTAAATCTTTCCAACCATATCCTTCAAAATTTCCAATTAATAGGATATTAGGATTGTTTTCAATTAGTTTGGATGCATACATTGTACTTGCTTGATATGTTGGAGAGAAATCGAAACCTACAAAATTTATACCTTTTTGAAGTGATATTTTGTATTGAGATAGCTTGTTCTTAGAATCGCATTGAGATTGTGTAGTTACACCCTCTATAGAGTCATTACCTATACTTTTGGGTAACCATTGGTACTTACCTTCTCTAAAGAAACAAGCCCTATCATTAGCATATTCCTTACATGCTTGACTTGAGGTGATATTGGGAACAGTGTTTGAGCAATTAATTCTGGGCCACCATTTAATATCATTTTGTAATTGACAACATACCCCTTCGTATTTTACTTCACATGCTTGTGCAACCCTATCCTTGATTTCAACTGAATATTCTAGTTTTCCACCGTACAAATTTCTACCTACCTCCCAAACCTGTTCACAGGTTTTACCCACCACATTGTTCTCAAAATCACCTTGAAATTCATCCTTGTTATCTATTTTCAAAGCACAACAAAGAGGACCATCTACATTACCCCATTCCCCTTCATCTCCACCACCATCGTTTGATTTAGGCAATCCTGTGACTTTAGAGGGTAATTTCTTGCCATTTGTAACCCAACCATAAACACTCTCTATGCCTTTGTAATAATCTATTCCGACCTGTCTTTTTACTGGATCATTCTCATTACAATTACCCCATCTATATATATTCCCCCATGATTCCCATGCTGAGAGTCCAGGACATTGATAACTATGGCTTAATTTAAGAAAATGATCGATTTGTTTACTAAAATTCTGAGGTGGTACCGAAGCTAATCCGTGTATACCAAAGTCTTCAACCATTCCATAGATACTCATGTTTTGGGTATAGTTGCTAGCTCCAGATTCATTTAACCAAATTGTAAGTGCAAAGCCAGGATCTACTCCTTCCTTCTTTGCCCTATAAATTACATCGTTGTAGCACTCCTTAGCATAATTTTTACCTCTACCTGCAACCCATCTAGTTGCTAAATCTGCAAACTGATCTCTACTTAACCCGTCAAATGATTGATTTGCAATATTTTGATTACAATTAATCTCCGAAGAGTAAATGAGTGGGATAAAAGATTTGTTATTTCTTTTTGAAGATATATATTCAATATTTCTTATCCTAACTTTTTCTTCATTTCTGCTTAGATTAAAACCATTGATATCAACCGCAATTCCTCCAAATCGATTAGCAGTAAAACTTCTTACTTCTGATTTTTGATTGCTTCCTTCTTTTTCCAAGACAAGGTATACAATTTCATTTGGTAATACATTTAATTCCTCTACTTCTGGAAGAATTATTTCCTCTTTTGAATCAGTAGTAGAAAATTTAAACTCTTTGAGGACAAATTCTTTTAGCTCATTTGAATTATTAATAGGTTCTTGCCAGACACGTTTTCCATCGGTAATACTAAAAGAGTATTCACTTAGCTCTTTCAATCCCTGTAACCTAATTCTGTGGAATTTGCTTCTTTCTTGATCTCCCCATAGTTTTTCGCTTTTTCCAATCTTTATATATGAAGGTGTGTCGACATCTGTCTTCCAAGAAATTGTTACAGAGTTTGCATATATATCTGATATTAAGACATCATATGGAGAAGCTTTTTGATATTCTCTGTGCTCAATATATTTGTATATACACAATCCAAGAAGACCTAGTGAAAAGATTATCGCTGAAAATATTAACAAAAATTTCTTAGTTATTTTCATTATCTATTTGCTAATATTATATATATCGTTGGTATATCAAGGATTTTAAGATCCTTTTCTAATCTCCATTCTTCAATGCTTTGTGTTTTAATATGTTCTTTTTCTCCAGTAATATCTACTGCAAGGCACAAATCTGTTTTTGAATTGCAAATCTGAATTATATCTTTGAAAAGCGAGTTGTTACGATATGGCGCTTCTATGAAGATTTGGGACATATTTCTTCTAAGTGACTCCCTCTCCAGTTGCTTTATTTTTGCTTTTCTTTTGTTTGGGTCTCTTGGTAAGTATCCATTAAAACAAAATTTTTGGCCGTTCATACCAGATGACATTAGTGCTAACAATATTGAAGATGGACCAACAAGTGGGACTACTTTTATCCCAATTCTGTGACACTCCCTTACTACAAAACTTCCTGGATCTGCTACTGCTGGAGTTCCAGCATCACTCATTAAACCTACATCATATCCTTGTATTAATGGCTCTATGAGATATGCAACTTCATTTTTTCTAGTATGCTCGTCAAGCACCCTCATATCTAATTCCTGAAGGACGATATCAAGTCCTGCAAGATATGCTCTTGCAGTTTTTGGTGTTTCC
>CAYMBI010000071.1:0-3285 GCA_964388655.1 uncultured Candidatus Saccharibacteria bacterium
TTTAAGATAACTTGTTGTTTCTTCCTGTAAACCTATTCCAATAAACTCTCCTATTCCAAATTCCTTTAATTTTGAATAGTAATATGCAGAATCTATTTTAAGAGCTGTTTGGGCGATACATGGATTATTTGAATTCTTAAGCACGTCTGCAAGATTTTGTACTCCATCTGGTAGTCTGTCCCATGTACTAATTCTTCTTCCCTTCAAGTCTTCATATCCTGTAGCTGCATACAAATCTAGATAGCCAGTTGCATCGTTACAGGTATAGTTTTCGTCTACAGATTTAGACTCCAATGCTAATGCTACCGTAATTGGTTTCTGTACAGAACCGTATTCATATACATCTGCTACTGCAAGATTTTTAAATATCCACGGATCAGAGACTCTCCAATATTCGTTTGGATTAAATGTCGGATAGTTAGCCATCGAAAGTATTTCTCCTGTCTTAGGATTCATAATGATGACGGTTCCGCTTTTTGAACCGGTTCTCTCTACTCCTTCCTTTAGGTATTTCTCGACCTTATTCTGAATTGATGGACGTATTGTTAATTTGAAATCCTTACCTGAGCGTGGTAGTACTGGTTCATACTCTGCTGTTAGGATTGTATTCCCTCTCGAGTCTTTTTCTTCGTATGTGTATCCCTCTTTTCCAGTAATATCACCAAAGTAAAAACCTTCTATTCCATACTGGCCTAAATCTTTACCTTGCGAATCTTTGCCCATGAAGCCAAGAACATGTGAAGCAAGTTCTGCATTTGGATATATTCTTTTTACGCTTTTCTCAAAATACAAACCAAATCCTCTTCTATCAATACTCTCGGTACCAAAAATATTTTCAGACTGTAGTGCATTTTTCTTTTCATTATCTACCCCCTTGGCTAAAACGGCATAAACAAAATTATCTGTTATCTTTGAAGCTATTACTTCATTTTCTACTGCCAGTATAGAGGATACTGTAGCTATGAATTTATCCTTTTTGCTAAAGAATAGTTCTCTTTCTCTTGGGTCTAAGCTGAGGGTGGCATATATATTCCAAATTGGCTGGTCTACTGCAAGTACTGTTCCATCTGCTGCTCTAATTATTCCTCGTTCAGCGGTATGTCTGTTGTTGTCTTGATATTGCTGTTTTGCCATTAATTGAAATTTTTCTGCCTCCAAAACTTGCCATCTGAATGCTTGTACTAAAATTATTACTCCCATTAGAGTAATTAAAAATATTACAAAATTATAGTTATTTTTCTGAATGCTTGAAAAAAGGCTATTTTTTTTGCCTTTGCTTTTGGCTGGGGAATGTAAATGACTTAGTTTACTCATTTGATCTATTAGCAACAAGTGTAGTGTCTTCGATATATACTACTGTTTGTTGTTTCTCCTGTGTAAGATTTAATTTCTTATCAGAGAGATTCTCTATTACCTTTATAGAACTGTTTTTAGCAATTTCCTCAGATATCTGTCGATTTTCTTCTACAAGATGTTCTTTTTCGGTATTGAGGGTTTGTAGTTTAACACCTAAAGGTGTTAGAACAGAGTTTACTACTAATTGGGAGACGCCAAAAATTAAAAGGGTCATTAAAAAAAACTTTATTGCTATATTGGATTTTCTTTTACTGGTTTTATTCATCTGGGCAGTAGAATTATTTAATTTTTATTATCGTTCTTAACTTTGCAGATGCGGACCTAGGGTTCTCCCTTATCTCTTTTTCGGTTGGGGCAATAACATTTTCGTAAAGAAGAACCCCTTTTCCGCTATCTACAATCTTGTTAAAGTAATCTTTAACAATACGATCTTCCAATGAATGGAAAGTTATCACTGATATCCTTCCATTAATGTTTAAGATCTTAAAAGAATTGTCTAATCCTTGTTTAAGGCTGTTCAGTTCATCATTTACCGCTATCCGCAGGGCCTGAAAGACCCTGCGTGATGGGTTCTTAGAACTTTGATGAGCTGCCGGCACAACTCTATAGACAAGTCTTGTAAGATCTCCAACTGTATTTATATCCGTAATGTTTTTCTTAATCTGGGCCGCTATTTTCCTAGCAAATTTCTCTTCTCCATACATTGTAAATAGCTTTGCTAGTTCTTTTTCGGGTAACACGACAAGTAAGTCCTTTGCTTTTACTCCTAAGTCTTCATCCATTCTCATATCAAGAGGTTCATTTTCTTCTAAATAGCTAAAACCTCTATTATATGATTCTTCTAATTGCCTTGAAGAAATTCCTAAATCCATTATTATCCCATCTGGTTTTCTTTGGTATTTGGAAGCTATTTCTTCTATCTTAGCGAAATTACTTTTCTCAATTAACCAATTCTTCTTTATTTGGTCTTTGTAGTATTCTTTTACAAAATCTATTGCATGTTGATCTTGGTCTATACTAAGTAGTAAACCATTTGGAGAGAGTTTTTCAAAAATTGCAAAACTATGTCCGCCATCTCCCAAGGTACAATCTATGTAAAAGCCTTCGGGATTTATATTTAGCGAATCTATAGTTTCTTGAAGGAGTACGGGTACATGTATCTTTTTCATTCGCTAGTGGTATTCATTTTACTAATTTCGTTTGCGATATCTTCCCCATGTTCTTTGAGGTAATTGAGTCTTTCTTCCCATTTTTCTTTATCCCAGAGCTCTATCCAATTTATCAACCCTATGAAGACAACTTCTTTTTTTAGTTCAGCATGTTCAAAAAGTGTCTCGGGGATTAAGAACCTTCCGAGTTTGTCAATTGTGATTTCTGTTGCCCCTCCTACAAGGAATCTACTTGTATCACGGATATTTTTGTTTATAAAAGAGCCATCAATAACTTCTTTTGCCACTTTGCTCCACATTTGCTTATTAACAAGTATCAATGAATTCTCATATCCTCTTGTTAATATTATCTCCTCGCCTAATTCGTCTCTAAATTTTTTAGGAAGTGATACTCTTTTCTTTTCTCCTACTTTACTTCTGTATTCTCCAATTATCATACTAATATGTATATCATCTTTTGCCACTTTTTACCACTTCTTGCCACTAATGTACCATCGTGGATATTTAAGGTCAAGAGTGGAATGCTATAAGCTGCAATTTATTAATAAAAGGGGCTGCTACCAAGAAATTCAAAAAGAGGAAAAGTATCTGATAATAGAAAAATTTATGCTAAAGAAAAAACATAGGTCTTATGAAGTTTGTTTTTCCAAAGGAAAAGAAATCCTTGTAATAAGAAGAACTATTAGATTTCTTTTTAATCAACCCATTCGATATCTGCACCTAACTTTTGGAGATTCTCAACAAAGTTTGGATGAGCTCT
>CAYMBI010000072.1:0-3251 GCA_964388655.1 uncultured Candidatus Saccharibacteria bacterium
ACAAGGACCTTAGAAGAAGTTGGAAGGGAGTTTGGAGTAACACGTGAAAGAATTAGACAAATTGAGGCAAAAGCTTTAAAGAAACTTAAGGATAAATCTTCAGAGAAAAAACTTGATGATTATATAAATCTTTAATCATTATTTGTTAAATTAAAGAATTCCGAAGGGGTTACAGGAAAGCTACTCTCTGTTCTTTTAGAGACTTTCTCTAATGTTTCCATATCAAATTCCCTATTTATAGGTTTAATATATGAATCTGCTTTAGGATTAACAGTTGAAAAAACCGTTTCTGAGAGGAAAATAAGACCAAGCCATATAATAATAATGACAAAAAGCAAAACTATTCCCACTATATATTTTTTAACTACTTCCATATTACCTATTCATAAAACTTAGGATTTTCAACATGATATATTCTCAAAGTAATAGAATATTTTGTATTCCCTTCTTCATCTATATCTGTTCCATATGCCAAACTCTCAATTACTGGAAACATAGGCATAGCTTCAAGATCTCTTAGGAGCGTAACAAGATAAACCTTCTTTCCACTAACTACTATTCTCACAGACCATGGTTTAACAACAGAAGTTTTTATCTGAAAAGTATCTCTATCATATTCAGAAAAGGAAATAGCATCTAATACAAAATTATTTCTTGAAATAACCGCATCAATGTTAGAGAGAAATAAACTGAAATTGCCAGAAGTAGGATAGAGTAGAGTCAAATCTTTAAATTTATCGAGGTTTTCATTATACTGCCCATCCAAACTTGAAAGTGCAATTATTTTGTTTTCCAATGCTTTGTATACTGTCTGCTTTTCCTGTATCTCCTTATTTATCTGAAAAATAGTATTAATAGTTGGAATTATTGCAAAAACAAGAAGTAGGACAGCAAAAATATATGTTAAACCAACAAAAACATTCTCCACCTGTTTTGATGGTGCTTCTTTAATTAATTTTACCAATTCTAGCCTCTTACTATCCGCCATAGTTATAATTTTGTGTCATTAATTATAAAGGTTACATTTACCTCTAACTCATCTCCTGACTTGTTAATATTAAATCTTACATCCGAGTAGTATGTATTGTTTTTCAATGAATCTTCGTAACTCTTCAATGCTGCAAAGTTAGGGGTCGTTAAAGAAATACTAACTCTCGAGCCATTAAATGAAAATGTTTGTACATTTAATGTCATTGGGATATTACTTAAAATTTCAGAGATAGCACTAGAATTGAGTTGTTGACCTTTCTCCAAATTGTTGATGTCAAATAATAGATTCTGTAAATTATCATACCTAACAGCACTCTGTCTCCAAGTATCATTCTCTAAAACTATTACCTGTTCGTTAATCTTTTCTGTTAAATCATTGTTCCTACCATCCATAATAAATCTTGCGAAGAAAGCAGCAAGAACTACAATTTCGACTACAATAAGGAGATTCTTACCTACAGTTGCAACCCAAGTAAAGGCACCTGCCAGCATATCAGATTCCTGATTAACAGGTTCTAGGAAATTTATAGATTTTGGTTCTACATATTTTTTAAACATTGGGCAGTGTCTACTTTTACTAACTATAGTATATAGCAACTATATCTTGTTGAAAAGAATAATTTTTTCCTTTCTTTCAAGAGCTGTTTTTGCCTTACTACAACTATCTGGGATAATGGGAAAATATACTTCTATTACGGTTTTTAGAAGATAACTAAGATTGTTAAGGATGTTTTGGCAAGTATCAAAATCTAAATCTTTACTCCATGGTTCCCTCTCAGTTATATATTTATTTCCCCAATCAGCTAATTCATCAATCTTTCCTGCAGCTAAAGCTATCTCATAATCATTATAATATGACTCTATCTCTTCTCTCATAGAGTCAACCTTTCTCTTAAAATCCAGTTCAACCAATTCTTCTTTATTAATCTCTGCTCCCTTACTTTGAGCTAAATGAATAACCCTGTTAAGTAAATTCCCGAAATTATTAGCCAATCTTGAATTATACATATTTATTAAATCCTCCTCCTTATATGCAGAATCTGCAAATGTTGGAATACCAGCGAGAAGATAGAATCTTACAATCTCGGCTCCAAACTTCTCCTCCTGATCAAATGGAGAGATAACATTCCCCTTTGTTTTTGCCATCTTAGTTCCATCAGGACCTAATACCATACCATGCTCAAGAAGCTTCTCGCTATGATTTAAGCCGACAGAGGCTAACATCCCTTGCCATATAACACCTTGGAATCTTAAATTATCAGGACCAAAGAGTTGAATCCCTGGCCACCACTCATTTAACTTTTCTTCATCTGTGCCAAAACCAATAACATTAACGTAGTTAGTTAGTGCATCAAACCATACATAGAAAACCTGTTCAGGATCGTCTGGTACTTCAATTCCCCAAGGAAGGTTCTCTCTTAATCTTGATATACTAATATCCTCAATTTCTTCAATGATTCTTTTCAATTCCTCCCTTTTTTGCTTAGGCTTTAATACTTCCGGATTAGAATCCAACCATTTCAATAGATGATCTTTGTAATTAGTAAGTTTAAAAAAATAGTTTTCCTCATCCTTCTCTTCTGGCTCTGTTCCATGATCAGGACATTTCCCATTAATCAACTCTTTTTCTGTGATATATCTCTCACAACCTACACAATATTTTCCTATATATCTTTTTTTGTAAATATCTCCCTTCTTTTGACATCTTTTCCAAAATTCTTGAGCCGCTTTATGGTGACTTTCATCCGATGTTCTATAGAAGAAGTCATAATCAACAAAGAACAGCCTGCAGAAATCTTTAAATCTTTGGGCGTATTTATTAACAAATTCCTGTATCTCCAAACCCTCCTCTTGTGCTTTTTTAAACATTTTTTGTCCGTGCTCATCAGTACCAACGTTAAAGAATACATTTTCTTTTCCGAGCTTGGATTTAAAATACCTTGAGATGGCATCCGCCTGAACAAACTCCAACGCATGACCGATGTGTGGTTCAGCATTTACGTAGGGGAGTGTTGTTGTAATATACAGTTTTTTATTTTTCATAGTGAGTATTATATAACTAAATCTCTACTATTAGAACTAACTCCAAAGTAAACGTTAATAACTAAAACTATAAGATATTTAAATTGTCAGTTTTCAAAACAAAATCTTTTTGGTAAAAGTAGGAAAGGAGGTGGATTATGTCCGGTTCTTCATATCCCGTAAGGGATAGGGTTAAGTTAACTTCTTTAGCCTCGAAAGAGGAAGAAAAGAAGAAACAA
>CAYMBI010000073.1:0-3244 GCA_964388655.1 uncultured Candidatus Saccharibacteria bacterium
TATAGTCCTGCCATAATTCTCCACCTATTAAACCATTCCTCGCGTCAATCTTGATTGAGCCATTTATATTTACTTTTGCTCCTAATTTTTTGAAGACATCTAAATGTGGATCTATTTCTCTGATACCAAGAGAGCATCCTCCAATTTCTTCCTCTATCTCAAGATATTTATGTCTATACAAAAGAGGTGCAAGAATTAAGAGTGCCCCTCGCATACCCAGTGGAAAACCTTCATCTCCAAAAGAATTACAAAATTCAGAATTATCTATCCTAATTTTTTGTTTCTTCTTATCCCAATCAACCTTTGAACCAAGTTCAACCATCAAGTTGATTAACTTATTTATGTCAGTTAAGTCTGGGAAATTATGTATTGTTATCGTTTCATCTGTAAGCAGAGTTGCACAAAGGATAGGTAGTGCAGAATTTTTGTTTCCTGCTGGAGTTATTTCACCATTTAATCTTTTACCTCCACGCACTATTAAATTTGACATATGTAATTTTTAAATAATATTAATTTCGTATTCAAGATTTATACCGTAATTCCTTTTTACATCAGTACGAATCTTCTCTAGGAATTCGTATATATCTTTGCCATTAGCTTTACGATTTGTTACGATGCAAAGAGCGTGCTTATCGTATACTCCTACATTTTTCTCCCACTTTCCCCTCCACCCTAGTTCATCTATAAGTCTTCCTGCAGGAATTTTTACATAATTATCATTAATTTTATTCCATTCTTTTATCGTGTATTGCAGTTTATCTACAGGATATGATTGTAACTCAGAGATAATTTTCGATAATTCAAAGTATTTTTCTTTTGAAATAGTTGGATTTGCAAATACAGAACCACATGTTCCATATTCGTTAATAGAAGGTAACTTCTTATTTCTTTGATTTATTACTGCGTTCATAATATCCTCGATTGTGTAAGGTTCTTTCGCGAAGGATTTAAGTTCATCCTCTAAGGAACCGTATCTCGATTTCCTCTCGTGATAACTAGTTTCTAATTCCTTTACCACCTTATTCAGTTTGAATACCGCTGAAGTAATAATATATTTGTTTTTAAATCTTTTCTTAAAGACACTTTCTCGGTATTTAAATTCGCAATCTTTATGTTTAAATTCCTCCTCTTTTCCTGTTTCAATTTCAATTGTATATACTTTTGTAACTACATCCATGATATTTTGTCCATAGGCAGCAATATTCTGAGAAACTGCTCCTCCTATACTACTCGGAATTAAAATCATATTTTCTATACCCTGATAGCTGTTCTTAACTGCCCATTTGACAAATTCATCCCAGTTTTCTCCACTTGCCATTTCAACCAAAACAAATTCCTCGTTTTCTTCGACTATTTTTCTTCCTTTAAGGTTTGGTCTTATTATTAATCCATCATAATCTCTAGTGAATAGAATATTATTACCTTCTCCGAGGATTAATATCTTTTCTTTGGAATATTTTGATTTGAGAACACGATTTATTTCTTCTTTAGTAGAAACTTCGACAAAATATTTAGTATTAGCTTCAACCCCATACTGATTATAATTTTTTAAGCTTTTGTTTTTCTCAATTTTCACTTACTTTCTTTCAATATGTCGTTTAATATCCTTGAAGTTGCATTGATTGGAAACAATTCTTCAAGTTTCTCATATTGAATTTCTCTTAGTTTTAATTGATTTTCTAGTCTTTGGATTTCCTCTAGGAGATTACTTTCATTAAGATATTTTTCTTCTAATATTTTTGCGGTACCAATGTCTTCAAGTACTTTTGCATTGAGATACTGTTCGTTGTGTGTTACCCACGGAATTGGAATAAAGAGAGCGTTCTTCTTCAATACTCCTATTTCATATACTGTATTGGCACCAGATCTGCCGACAAAAAGATGCATGTTATTAAGTACATACCCAATATTTTCTTTGTCAATATATTTAATAGGTAGGAATCTTTTGGAAATATTTTCATCTAATTCAAGTTTTTTGCCCAATGCATATTCAAAATCTTTAAATTGTTGATTATCACCTGTTTGAAGTATGACGGAATATTTTTCTAATAACTGGTCCAAAGAAGAAATTACTTTCCTATTTAAAATATGAGAACCAAGACTTCCTCCAGAAAAATATATAACGGGATACTCTTTGGAATTCTTGAATATTTCCGCAATTTCTTTGCTTGTTTTTTCAGTTTTATCCTTGATAAAAATAGCTTTTCTAACATTGTTGCCGACATGTAATGCTTTTCCCTTTGGAAAATATTTTGTGGATTCTTTAAAGGAGACATATATTTTTTTTGCAAGTTTTCCAATGATCTTGTTTGAAAGTCCGACTGAAGCTGTTTGTTCATGTAAATATATTGGAATTCCTGAAATCCAGCTTATGATACATATGGGAACTGAGACAAAACCTCCAGTAGAAAGAACTAGATCGGGTTTCTCTTTTTTTAATATCTCGATGGCGTCAAAAAATCCTAATACTGTCCTTAGAAGCAATTTGACAGTATTTAAAGAAATTTGTCTTTGAAATTTCCCTGCTCTTAAAAAATATGTATTGTATGGTTTGTTAACCATTTGTTTTTGTTCAAGTGAGTTTCCAATTTTTTCTCCTTCCATACCTAAATCACCACCAACATACACAATATCCTTAGCAGGTACCCTATATTCATCTAACATTGATTCTAGTAGAGCATTTGCACTCGATAGGTGACCTCCACTTCCTCCTCCTACGACAAGAATTTTCTTGTTATTTCTGTTTTGCATATCTGCTTACATTTAAAAGTAATCCAAATGCTATTAATGTCACTATTGTACTAGATCCTCCATAAGTAAGGAATGGAAGGGGTATTCCTGTTAGGGGAATTAATCCAACATTGGCTGCCATATTAAAAAATGCCTGACATGTTAACCATATTGTTATACCAGCGGCTAATAGTTGCCCTTCTCTATCAATTGCATTCATAGCAATTTTAAATCCTCTCCAAAGGAAGAATATCCAAGAAAACACTATTATCGCACCTCCCCACAGGCCTAATTCTTCAAGAACTACAGCAAAAATTGAATCTGTAAAGGCTGTATTCTCAACTAAATATCCAAATCTTTGCCTTGATTGTCCAAACCCTTTACCCCAGAATCCTCCTGATCCTATCCCTATCAATATCTGTTGCATTTGATACCCACTTCCTCTTGGATCTGATACTTCTCCTGTGAGTATTAGGTTAAGGAAAGTTTGAACTCTACTTAATCTGTATGGTTC
>CAYMBI010000074.1:0-3192 GCA_964388655.1 uncultured Candidatus Saccharibacteria bacterium
TCCTTTATTTCCTGATAGTTCCTTGGGAAAACTATTACATCGGCTGTACCCGATTTGTCTTCAACTGTGAGAAAGGCCATTATTTCCCCCTTCTTAGTTGTAATTTTCCTTATTTTGTTTACCATGACTCCTAATACAACCACATCGCGATTCTTTTTCTCCAAAGCATCTTTTACGGAGATTACTTTTTTTGATTCAAAAAACTCCTGCAAATTGTCTAATGGGTGACTGGAGAAATATAGCCCTAAGAGTTCCTTCTCCCACTGTAAGATCTGAAATTTTGGGGTTTTTTCCACATTTGGTAGTGGTGTAGCAGTAATTTCTGGTTTACTGCTACCATCTGTTCCATTGGAAAGTGAAAATATATCTATTTGACCTACATTCATTGCGGAATTACTTTTCTTTGCTCTTTCAAATATTGTAGGTAATATTGCAAGCAGTGCTCCCCTATCTCCAAACTCATCCATCGTACCTGACATAATTAGGTACTCAATTGCTCTTTTGGTTACACCCTTTTTTACTGTTCTTTCAACGAAATCGTCTAGATTTTTATATTCTCCGTTTTCTTTTCTTTCTTTTACCACTGTTTCAACTATATCTTCACCGACATTCTTTATTCCTCCTAAACCAAATCTTATACTATGATCCCCCTCTATGCTGAAATACACCTTACTCTTGTTTATAGTTGGAGGTAATACATCTATACCCAATCTTTCGCACTCTTTTAAATCTATTATTACTCTATCAAAATTATCCAAGTCTCCTTCTAAAAGTGCTGCCATAAATTCAAGCGGGTAATGAGCTTTTAAGTATGCTGTCCAATACGATATTGTTGCGTACGATGCACTATGTGCCTTGTTAAAACCATAATTTGCAAATTGAATTAACTTTTCCCAGAGTCTTTCTGTTTCCTTTTCATCAAAACCTTTCTCCTTTGCCCCTTGGATAAATTTTGGTTTCTCTTTGTCCATAATTTCCATTTTCTTTTTACCCATAGCACGCCTCAGTAAGTCTGCAGCTCCTAGGCTGTATCCTGCTATTATCTCCGCAATCTTCATAACTTGTTCTTGATATGTAATTACCCCATTTGTAATTTCTAATACAGGTTTTAATTCTGGAAATATATAGTCTGGTTCCTGTACCCCTCTTTTTACCGCGACATATTCTGAGATGTATTGCATAGGGCCAGGACGATATGCAGCAAGTAAATAGCAAATGTCCTCCTGAGTTTCTGGTTGAAGTGCACGAATACTCCTTTTCATGCCTTCACTTTCCATTTGAAAGACCCCTACTGTATGCCCCTTCTTGATTACTTCATATGTTTGTTTGTCATGAGGATCCAGTTCAAGTAGGTTTAATTCTTCCTTTTTGTTTACCCTTATCTTTGTTAGGGCTTCACCAATAACATTGAGATTTCTTAACCCGAGAAAATCGAACTTCATTAATCCAACATATTCAATATCTGACATTTCGAATTGTGTCATTCCTATTCCTCCTCCATGAGAATCTCTCTGTATTGGACAGTAGTTAACGACTGGATCTGGGGTAACAATAATACCACAAGCATGAGTAGATGTGCCTCTACATATCCCTGAGACCTTCCTAACAATTTTTGCTAGTTCTAAAGTTTTTTCTGAAGAGTTTATAATTTCAGCAAATTCTGGATTATGCTCAATCATGTAGTCTATATCTTTAGATTTCCCAAAAACGATTTCCACCATCTTTGCCAATTTATCTGTTACTGCTAGCTCAATACCTAAAACCCTACCAACATCTTTTATAGCCTGTCTAGTTTGTAGCTTACTGAAGGTTCCAATTTGCTTAACATTGTCAATTCCATATTTCTCAATAGTGTAATTGATAACTTCGTCTCTTCTTTTATCTGCAATGTCAATATCGAAGTCTGGTGGAGAATCTCTCTCAGGATTAAGAAATCTTTCAAAGTACAACTCCCACCCTATCGGTTCAATATTTGTAATTTCGACACAGTATGCGACAACAGAACCACATCCTGAGCCTCTCATACCAACAACAATACCGTTTTTTCTGCAAAAGAGAACAAAATCACGAACAACTAAGAAGTAATCGTTGTATCCCTTTTCATCAATGATCTTAAGCTCATACAGAATTCTTTCTTCCAAATCTTTTGTAATCTCCCCATATTTCCTGTTAGCACCCTCAAAAGTTAGTTTTTTCAAGTACGATGCCGATGTCTCTCCTTTTGGTAAATCAAGAAAATGAGGTTCTATTCTTCCAAATGTAATGTCAAATATTTCGATTTGATCAGCAATCTTTTGTGTATTTTCGATAGCTTCAGGAATATCACTAAAAAGTTCTTGCATTTCCTCTGGTGTTTTAACATAGAATTCATTAGTTTCCATTTTTCTCCTAGTTGGGTCGTCCCATGATTTCCCGTCTCCAATACACCAAAGTATTTCTTGGATATATGCATCTTCTTTGTTTAAATAGTGGGAATCACATGTAGCAACTAAAGGCAAAGAAAGCTCTTTCGCTATTTTTATTAATGATTCATTAGCAGTATCTTGTTCTGTCATACCATTCCTTTGAATTTCTATATAGAAGTTGTCTTTAAATATCTCTGAATATTTTTGCGCAGCCTCCACAGCCGCATTATAATTTCCCTGTAATATGGGTTTCGCAACAGGACCTGCTAAACATCCTGAAAGAGCAATTAGTCCAGAGGAGTATTTTTTTAATGTTTCAAAATCTATACGAGGTTTGTAGTAGAAACCCTCCATATGGGCAATAGACACTATCTTTATCAAATTCTTGTATCCTTGCTGGTTCTTAGCAAGCAAAACCATGTGATTATACTTATTGTCTATTCCAAAATCCTTTTGATGCATAGATCTTGGAGCAATATATATTTCACAACCAAGTATTGGTTTTAAACCTGCCTCTATCATCGCATTCTTAAATTTCAATATCCCATACATATTTCCATGATCCGTTAGTGCACAAGCCTTCATACCACTTTCAGAAAGCTTCTGTACAAGATCGGGTAAACGAATTGTTGCGTCCAACAGAGAATACTCTGAGTGCAGATGCAAATGTGTAAACATAAATTCAATAGCTCATCTAGTTCTGATATACTAGATTAATATGGATAACGTATCGTTTTCAAGTATAGCTAATAAATCAAGTAAAAGAGATGCTTTTTGGAGGAACAAA
>CAYMBI010000075.1:0-3172 GCA_964388655.1 uncultured Candidatus Saccharibacteria bacterium
CTAGACATCTTTTCTTGATTTCTTTCAGGTTGTTTTATTTCAACCTTACTTTGCATATTTTCTTGTTTTTGTTGCTTTGCAACATTTTTTTGGGTAGCAGTTTTAGTATTTTTTTTCTTAGCCACTCCAACCTATATTAAAATTTATATACTCATATACTGATAGCATAGAATAAAATTTTACAGAGTGCAAGAAAAATATATAATATATGTATTATGAACAGAAAGAAGCTATTAAAGATCTCTATTACAACAACACTTTTGTTACTTTTTCTAATACCTCTTTTTGTATTTCTCATATATCCAAATTACAACCAAATTATTGGACCTATAAAAAGGATAAATATACAAAGAATCACTGAAGAATTTACTTTTCAAATCATCACTACGATATCCCCCCCAAAGGATAGAGTAATGGGTATTTCTGACACAACAAGTACGAACGAAAGTATAGAAGAAAGTCTAGGATCAAATATTCAACTTGAGCAGAAGGTTTTAGAAGAGTTGAAAACAAAGATAAAGATTTCATCTATAGAAGTAGAAGGATATGTTTACGAGGGGATAGACGCAAAAACAATGGATATTGGTTTTTGGCATTTTCCAATATCACAATATCCAGGACAAAAGGGTAACTCTGTAATAATTGGTCACAGGTATGCAAAATTACCACCTGATAAAGATACTTTTTTTAACCTCGATAAGGTAAAGATAGGAGATCGAATTACTGTTGAACAATACAATAACTCCTTCACATACATAGTCACTGATACAAAGGTATTAGAAAAGAATGACATCTCTGTATTACAAAACTATAATGAT
Organism: uncultured Candidatus Saccharibacteria bacterium; assembly: GCA_964388655.1. Lineage (GTDB taxonomy): Bacteria > Patescibacteriota > Dojkabacteria > SC72 > SC72 > UBA5209. The sequence continues at coordinate 819 of CAYMBI010000075.1, forward strand.
TACAGAATAACATTGATAACATGTACCCCCCTTTGGACAGCGGATCAAAGACTTGTGATAATAGGAAAGCTGGACAAATTGTATAAAAACACTTAAAATTCAATACTTTTAAATAATCTTTAGATATTTTTTGATGAACAACTTCTATACAAGAAAGGATGTTAATGACCATACAGTAGATATAACCATTAGTATTCCAAAGGATAATTTTAAACATTCATATGACCTTTTAGTAAAAGATTATGCTAAGGATGCTGATATAAAAGGTTTTAGGAAGGGTAAGGTTCCTGCGGACTTAATTAGTAACCAAATGAAAGAGGTAATAAAGCTCGAAACCTTTGAAAGAATTGCTCCCCTTTACATAAATACAGCACTTAACAAAGAGAATCTTGAACCAATTGCTCCTCCAGAGTACACAGAGATTCCAAAACTTCTTGATGATTTAGATGTTTCTTTCACAATAAAAGTAACCTTAATGCCTAAATTTAAATTAGGAGATGTAAGTAAGATAAAGATTAAGAAAGAAAAGTTAGCAGTAGAAGAGAAGGAAGTAGAGAGTGCAGTTGAGGAGCTTAAGAATACTCAACAGACTAAAGAGAAAGATGTTAATGATAAATGGGCAGAAGAGGTTGCAAAAATAATTAATGCTGAAGATGTAAAAAGTCTAAAAGATTTAAGAGTTAAAATTAAGGATGCTCTACAGAAACAGAAAGATCATTACCAACTTCATCAATTACAAGATGAAGCACTAAGAAAAGGAATTGAAATATCAAAAATAGAAATACCTGAGCCTGCTATAAAGTTTGAAGCTAGTGAAAGAGAAAAAGCATTTGTAGAAGATATGAAACACAGAGGAGTTAAGATTGAGGACTTTCTTAAAGCAAACAATATTACAATTGAGAAAATGAGAGAACTATGGATGAAGGATGCAAAAGATGCACTTGAGGCAGATACCTTTTTAAACTTGTATTCAAGAGAAAAGAGTGTAGAGATAACTGATGAAGAATTAGAAAAAAAGATAGAGGCAATAAAGGTAAGTCAACCAAATGCTGATAAAAGTATCTTTAGTAATCCTCAATGGAAAGAGTATATTAGGAATGTAGAAAGAAAAGAAAAAGGGTTTAGGCTTTTTGTAGAAGAGGTCTTAGGAAAAGATTTTCTAGATGAACATAACTAATATTTAAAGAAATATTACAATGTCTCTTTTAATACCAATGGTTATTGAAAAGGATAGGGAAGGGGAAAGAGCATACGATATATACTCTAGACTCTTAAAAGATAGAATTGTTTTCGTTAGTGGCCCTATCGAGACAGACATGGCTAATACTGTTGTAGCACAGCTTCTGTTTTTGGAAAAAGAGAATCCTGATGAAGATATACAAATGTTTATAAATTCTCCAGGGGGAGTAATAAATGCTGGTATGGCAATATTAGATACAATGAACTATATCAAGTGTGATGTATCTACAATAGCGGTAGGTTTAGCAGCATCGATGGGTTCATTCTTGCTAGCACATGGTACAAAAGGTAAAAGATATGCATTACCAAATAGCAAGATACATATTCATCAGCCACTTGGTGGAGTAGAAGGACAAGCTAGTGATATAGCAATTGAAGCTCAAGAGATATTAAAGATAAGAGAGAAGCTTTACAAAATGTTAGCTAAGCAAACAGGGCAGAGTATGAAACAAATAGAGAAAGATGCAGATAGGGACAAATACTTTACAGCAGATGAAGCGAAAGAGTATGGTTTAGTAGATAAAGTTATTACAAAAAGAGAGTAATGTTTAGATCAACAGACCCTATACATGACGACGCAAGACAGAGGGCAATAGAGTTTGTACGTTCTCAGATTATCAATATGATAGAGAATGGTGAGGAAGGAGATGTTGTAGATGCAGTTGTTCAGGATATATCCTTAAGTGATATACACACATATATGAACCTACTGAAAACAGATCAGAGCCTACCTTTCAAATTACCATTAATCAGATATGCAAATGTGTCAGATGAAACAGAGTATGCAAAGGTTTGCGACTATGTTTGTGCATACAATACTGTTCTTCCACCAAGAAATATGAGAAGGGTATACTTTATAGAGACATCAGATTTTGCAATAACATTCATACCTGTTCAGCTTGAAGGTGAAGAGATAAACATACATATTGAACCACTTGATTGTTCTCCTGACTTTATACTTGAAATGTGGGATAAAGTTAGTACAAGACCCAGGATAGAGGATATTAAGTGGGTTAAATTTGATAAAATAGATGATGAGGGCGATTAGCTCAGCTGGTTAGAGCATCACATTGACATTGTGAAGGTCACAGGTTCGAGTCCCGTATCGCCCACCA
>CAYMBI010000076.1:0-3159 GCA_964388655.1 uncultured Candidatus Saccharibacteria bacterium
ATATATTCTCTATTTGGGTCATTTGCATTAAAGAAGCTATCATTGTTATCTGGTTTTTTGACGTTTTCAAGAATATCTCCAGTTTTAAGTTCAAAAAGAGATTTCTTAAATGAACTGGCCTTCTCTCCAAAAAATCTAGTTGTAATCATGACGAATCCTTCACTTGGAGCTGAAGAAATGGAAAAATATCTCTCTAATCCTCTATCATCCATATGTTCGTGTGGTATCTCTATCTCAAGATATTCTCCTGCATTCCATTTGAGTTCAGGATTTGATTCAAAGAGAAGAGAATATGCATTCTGGGCTTCCTTTTTCATTTCTTTAAAAACTAGTTCCATGGTAACTTCGTATTTAATTTAGATATTTAGTATATCTAAATATTACAGGTGTCGTATCTAATTGGTCAATTGTTTTCTAAACAGATTTCATGCCAAGACACAACGACATCATATTCTCCATTTGTTAAGTTCATTCGTGCACTTGCACTTTTGGGCATAACGATAGATCCTTCCATGGTCATATCATCTACATATTCTGGTATAGGATCAAAACCACATAAAAGTTCAAGGTAATCGTTTCCATTAAACTCATAAATCATTGGGAGATTGGCATATATCGTATATGAATATTCTGGTATTTTGCCAGCATCATTAACTTTGTTCTTTACTTCATCAAGAAGAAGATATATATAGTCATCAAATTCTGCTTCCGAAAGATTGTACTTATGAAGTTCCTGTAGGAGTCTTTCATATGCAATTTGATACTGTCCTGTTTCTCTAATTTCAGGCATAGTATATTTCTAAAAAATAATTAGGAAATGATTATACCCTATTAAACTTCTTTGCAAAAGATGAATTGTTGATCAAAATCTCCATTTGAGTTTGAGTCATATCACTCTCTACCCACACATGAGGTTTCATTTCTAATCTTTCAGTTAAGTACTCCTTGATATCTGATATTGTAATTTTTTTAGCGGTTCTAACTGCAATATTAGAGTTAAATATTTCTTCATCTTCAAGTAGAGGGGTAATCGCGTTTTCAGCAAGCTCTTCATTAAATTTGGTTGTTCTTGGGAATACATATGTACTTATTACATCATCAAACCACTCTTTCCCTCTTTTGGACTTAAGAAAGATAAAAGAGGTGGTATGTAGAAGTGTATACAGCTCTTGAAGCATCTTTTCGGCTTTTTCATTTTCTGTTATAAAGCGAAAACCATTAATATTGTAATCATAAGACATATTACCAATTCTAAATACTGAGAAATCATAAATTAAACTCATTTGTTCTCTTAATACATCAAATGCTAGCCAATCAAGTAATCTTCCATAAATGTATTCTATTGCGTATTTTTTATAATCTATTTTTTTATCAACCTTATCGTAATATATAAAAGAGATGGTAATCCCATTTGCCCTATCCTCTGTAAAAGTTCCTACTCTCCATTTGTTTTCTAGGGTTACTTCTCTGTGCTGATCCATCTCACCAAGACGAATTTTTTGAGCAATTTCTTCAATTCTGTTAGTAATGGTCTTTCTTAAATCTCCATTACTTTGTATTGCAATTACTGTATTACCCGAAACAAATCTATTAATGAAGAACTTTTCTAAATCATCTATAGTAATCCTTTGTATATCTTCCTTTTCACCTAATACATCATATGAGAATTCATCTAGAATGTCTTTAAAAAGAAATTCTAGACTCATTAAGTATCCATCTTTTTCTTTTTTTGGCTTCCTACTTTTTTCTGCAAGTATAATACCTCTTTCTTTTTCCATTTGATTGGAGAATTTACGCTTGGGAAATTGAAGCAAGCTTTCCATCCTTTCAAGTACCCTCATATAACCCTGCTCATTTGCATGGCAGGTAAGATATATATTCTTTCTTGTTGTATATGCATTTGTATATATGGCTGGTCTATCCTTATTTCCTTGTTCAAATCTGTCAATATCAGCTTTTGTTTTAAATGTAGAGTTCGGATTAAGTAACATATGCTCTAGAAAGTGAGCAGTACCTTTGGGAACACCTTCTTTTATTTCGAAACTTGTTCCAGCTTTAAATATTAGTGCGAAATCAAAATCTACAGTAGCAGGGTTATCCAAATGAAGTAATTTAATTCCATTTTCAAGTTCATAGGTCTTGTATGTAATATTGTTGTATTTGTTCGAAAATTGGGAGATTAATTTCATACGGGTATGTTTAATATTATTTCTTCCTGCTATTATTACATATGAGCCTTTCTAAAGATATCCTTACTGATTTAAAATCTTTCTCAAACAGAGAAAAGGCAACATTTTATCCAAGATTTTTTAAAACAGGAAAAGGAGAATATGGAGAGGAAGATGAGTTTTGGGGAATTACTGTTCCAAATATCCGTTCTGTGGCAAAAAAGTATTTTAAAGACATTTCTCTTGAGGAATTAAAGTCTCTGTTGTTACATCCTATACACGAAGTACGTCTTTGTTCATATATTATTCTCACATACAAATTTGAAAAAGCAGATATGGAAGTCAAAAAACAAGTCTATACTTTCTATATAAATAATTTAGAAGGATGTAACAATTGGGATATTGCAGATCTTTCCTGTTATAAAATTTTAGGAGAGTATCTATATATTACAAATTCTGAGAAAGGTATTTTGTATCAATTTGCAGATTCAAATGACCTATGGAAACAAAGAATCTCTATTGTTTCCACCTTTGCTTTTTTAAAAAGGAATGAATATGAGGATACTTTAAAAATTTCAAGGATATTACTTAATCACAAACATGATTTAATTCACAAGGCTGTGGGGTGGATGCTAAGAGAATTGGGTAAGAGAGATATTGATACTTTAAGGAAGTTTTTAAATGAAAATATTAAGAGCATGCCTAGGACAACTCTTAGATATTCAATTGAGAAAATGTCTGATGTAGAAAAGAAGAGGTACTTAAGTATGTAATTTGATGGTACATTATAGCAGAAATGATAAATGTATACAATATTGACTCAAAAAGTAGTTGCTTGTTAAACTTATTCTATTAAATTGCCTAAAAATCCATATGTCAAAGAAAAAACACCTCTCATTTAAAGACTATATTGAAATATCAATTTGGTCTTTAAAGATTAACTGGAAAATGTCTCCCTTTATTACCGTTACTACCTTTGTAACAACAATAT
>CAYMBI010000077.1:0-3148 GCA_964388655.1 uncultured Candidatus Saccharibacteria bacterium
GTCATATACTATCTTAGAATCCTTGATTAATGTGAAGTGAATATTTGGATATATTAAAAAGTATGGTATTAATATCTCCAATATCCTTTTGTACTCGGTTTGTGCAGATTTAAGGAATTTTCTTCTTGCAGGTATATTTTCAAAAAGGTTTTCTACAGAAACAACTGTTCCCTCCTCCCTTGCTGCACTTTTTACAATCTTTTCACCAGAATCTTTGAAAAGGATTTCATTTGCAATTTCTTCTTCTATATATTTAGAGATTAATTTTACTTTGGATACTGCAGCTATTGTAGAAAGTGCTTCACCTCTAAAGCCCATTGTTAACAAGTTGTTTAAGTCCTCTAATGATAAAATTTTACTCGTGGTATGTGCTTCAAATACTCTCCCTATATTTTCCTTAGGAATACCAATACCATCATCGCTAACTTCAATTAAATCAATACCTCCATTAACAATCTTAATCTGAACCTTTTTAGCATTTGCATCTATACTGTTGTCAATGAGCTCTTTTACAACAGAGGAAGGTCTCTCGATAACCTCACCTGCTGCAATTTGGTTCACTAACTCTTGTGGCAACTTGTTCAAAACTATTTTCTTCTTCATACAAAACATTTTAACACAGATATTAAATATTCTGTTAAAATCATAGGGTGATAAAAGAACAATTTCTTTTAAAAAGTAAGTACAAACTATCCCCAGGTCAACAAAGAGCTGTTTCTAATCTGGTAAAGAATATTTCTGAAGGAAAAAACAGACAGGTTCTTCTTGGCGTAACTGGATCAGGTAAAACTTTTGTAATGGCAAATGTAATTGCAAATACAAACAAACCTACCCTAGTTCTTTCTCACAACAAAACCTTGGCAGCTCAATTGTATGAAGAATTTAAAGAGTTCTTTCCAGAAAATGCTGTTAAATATTTTGTCTCTTACTATGATTACTACCAACCAGAGGCATATATTCCCTCAAGAGATTTGTATATTGAAAAAGAATCTGAGGTGAATGAAGAGATAGAGAAGTTAAGATTAAGTGCAATGAATGCCGCAAGAACTAGAAGAGATACAATAGTGGTCGCTTCTGTATCGTGTATTTACAATATTGGTAGCCCAGAAAACTATGAAAACAAGTCTGTAGAGATACGCGTTGGAGAAAGTATAGATATTGGAGGACTAGCACAAAAACTTACATTTTTAAGATATGAGAGAGAAGGAACAGACTTAATACCAGGTACTTTTTTAATTAGAGGAGATTCCCTCGAGCTCTACATGCCATATGAAGAATTTCCAGTAAAAATTGAGTTCTGGGGAAATCAAATAGAGAGGATTGTATACATAGAGCCAATATCAAAACAAAAAATTGAGGAAGTAGATAATCTAGATATTTTTCCTGCAACCCCTCTTGTCTATGATGCAGACACTATGGCACAAGCCGTAGAGAATATTGAGAGAGATTTAGAAAAAAGAGTTGCATTTTTAAGAAATCTTGGGAAAGAAGTAGAAGCACAAAGATTAGAACAAAAGACTAGATATGATATGGAAATGATGAAAGAAATTGGATTTTGCAAAAGTATGGAAAACTATTCCATATACTTTGACGGGAGAAAGACAGGGCAACCACCATATACCCTACTAGATTACTTTCCAGAAGATTACCTCCTCTTTGTAGATGAATCACATATCACTATTCCCCAAGTTGCAGGAATGTACAACGGTGACAGGGCAAGAAAGACAAATCTCATTGAGCACGGTTTTAGATTACCTTCAGCTTTTGATAACAGACCTCTTAATTTCAATGAATTCAGAAAGAAACAGGGAAATACAATATATGTATCTGCAACTCCTGACGAGTGGGAAATAATGGATTGTAACAAGAATGTAATAGAGTTACTTACAAGACCTACTGGACTTCTCGATCCAGAGATAGAAGTAAGAAAAACGGAAAATCAAATTGATGATGTGATAAATGAGGTTAGAAAAAATATTGAAAATGGAGAAAGGGTATTAATTACTACATTAACAAAAAGATTGTCCGAAGATTTAACCGAATATCTAAAGGATTACAATATTAAGGTCGCATATCTACATTCGGACATCGATACAGTTGAAAGAGTTGAGATTTTAAGAAACTTACGATTAGGAGAGTATGATGTTTTAGTTGGCATTAATCTACTAAGAGAAGGAATCGATTTACCAGAGGTTTCATTGGTTGTCATTTTGGATGCAGATAAAGAAGGTTTTCTACGCTCAAAGACAAGCTTGATTCAAACAATTGGGAGGGCTGCCAGACATGTTAATGGAAGAGTTATCATGTATGCAGACAAGATAACAGATAGTATGAAATTTGCTATAGATGAAACAAATAGACGTAGAGAATATCAAAGGGAATATAATAGGATTAATAACATTACACCTACTTCAATACAGAAAGAAATACGTGATAGGTTAGTAGAGAAAGAGGATATGATAAAGAAATCTTTAGATATTGAGGTAGAAAAACTTACAGAAAAACAAAAAAAGTTAATGATAAAGGATTTAAGGGCAAAAATGCTTCTAGCTGCAGAGAATCTTCAATTTGAAAAGGCAGCTGAGATAAGGGATAAAATAAAAGAGCTGAGTATTTAACCCAGCTCTTTTATCGATTTCAGTTTCTTACAAAAGGTTATCTGTAGAAGTCATCTCTCCTACCACCTCTGTCGTTACCTCTTCTGTCGTTTCTGAATCCACCATCCTCTCTAGGAGGTTTTGCGATTGAAACGTTGATAGCTCTTCCGTCAACCTCTTTACCATTTAATTGGTCGATAGCTGCTTGTGCTAACTCTTCTGTAGCCATAGTAACAAAACCAAATCCCTTGGATCTGTTCTTGAACTTGTCTACAATTACCTTTGCTTCTACAACTTCTCCTATTTCAGAGAAAAGAGAAAGCAAGGACTCATCTGTGGTACCCCATGAAAGGTTTCCAACAAAAAGTTTGTTCTGCATTTATAAATAAATAAAAAATAAAAAGACTACGGATAAGCACACATGAAGGTAACCTACACAGGGTATCAATTACTTAATACCTTTCTTAACATAGACCCTACATTATACCATATGCACACTTTTTGTATATAAAAATGTAAACACTCTGATATAATAGCTTCTGTGAGAATTA
>CAYMBI010000078.1:0-3143 GCA_964388655.1 uncultured Candidatus Saccharibacteria bacterium
GGAAGAGGTGAAATTTCATAAAGGCCACTGTTTCCTTCTTCTGCCTTTATTGTTACTTTTATATCTTTAAATGCCTCCATTGTGTATTTAAAACAAATTATTATCTAGAGTAGTACTCTATGATGAGGTTCTCACGAATACCTTCATCAATTTCATCTCTTATTGGCAATCTAACTACCATTGCCTTGTTATCCTTAGATTCTATCCATTCAGGAACTGGAAAGAATTTTTCGGAAGGTGCAAGAGATGCTTTTTTAAGTTCCAATGAATCTCCTTCTTTCATTTCTGCAGAAGGAATAGTAAATTTCTTCCCATTTAGAAGAACATGACCATGTACAATATACTGTCTTGCAGCTGACCTTGATGGTGCTAATCCCGCTAAATACAATACATTGTCAATTCTAAGTTCTAACATTCTTAAAAGTTCAAGACCTTTATCAGTATTGTATACCTTTGATCTTCTATTTGATTCTAGGTATATATTTCTGAACTGCTTCTCTCTAACCCCATATGTTCTTTTTACTTTTTGTTTTTCCCTAAGTTGCAAACCATAGTTTGAGAGTCTTGTTCTTCTTTTACTACCATGTTGTCCTGGCACAAAAGGTTTTCTTTTTAAACCACTCTTCTCTGAGAATGATCTCGAACCTTTAAGGTGTAATTCGACACCTTCTCTCCTACTTAATCTTTCTTTTGGTCCTGTATATCTACCCATCTAAACTAATTACAAATATTATTATTTTCTTGGTGCTTTTCTAGGCCTACATCCATTGTGTGGAATAGGGGTTCTATCTACCAATGTCGTTATTTTAAGTCCTGCCGAGTCCAATCCCTTTACTGCTGCATTTCTTCCTGCGCCCGGACCACTAACAATTACCTTAACTTCTTTAAGTCCATACTTTTTTATCGCTTTCTCCGCAGCATCACTTGCTGCCTTTGTTGCTGCAAAGGCAGTACTTCTTTTTGCCCCTTTAAATCCAACAACGCTAGGACTTCCCTGTACTAATACTTCACCTTCAGTATCTGTTATTGAAATGATTGTATTGTTAAAAGTTGATTGGACAGTAACAATACCTGTTGAAACATTCTTTTTTGTTTTCTTTTTAGTTATTGCCATTTTATACTAGGTCTTTTCTAATTTACGATTTAATCCCCCTACAGGCCTACTTCTTCCTTTTCTAGTATGTGCATTATGCCTTGTTCTTTGACCCCTTACAGGTAAACCAAGTTTATGCCTTATACCCCTGTAGCTTTTAATATCTTTCAATCTCTTTATATCTCTAAAAATTTTCTGCCTCAACTCTCCTTCTACTTGCAAATTTTGATCTAAATATGCTCTTACTGTATCTAATTGCCCTTCATTTAAATCTCTAACATATGTATTTCCATCAATTTTCACCTCTTCACAAATACGCTTTGCTGACTTCTCACCTATTCCATATATACTCATCAAAGAGACCCACAATCTCTTGTCATTTGGTATTTCAACTCCAGCTACTCTTGCCATATATATTAATTAAATACAGTTAAATATATTATCCTTGCCTCTGCTTATGTTTAGGATTTTTTTTACAGAAGACATATACACGCCCCTTCCTTCTAACGGTGTAACAATCTGCACATCTTTTTTTTACTGAGGCCTGTACTTTCATTTTATTTCATTCTATATGTTATTCTTCCTTGCGTTTTGTCATACGGAGTCATTTCAATTTTTACCTTATCTCCTTCTAGAATTCGAATGTAATTCATTCTCATTTTTCCAGATAGGTACCCTATCACTTCATGCTTAACACCATTTACCTCAATTTCTACTAGAAATTTGGTGTTCGGTAAGCACTCCTTTACCTCTCCTTCAAATTCGTAAACTTTCTTTGTATCTAAAGCCATAAATGAACTTCCGTGTAACTAAATAGAGTCCTGTGCATTATATCAAAAGTATAAGCTTTTTTCAAAGATTTAATGCTATTTTTCCTTGAAATATCACAAAAACCCTACAAAGACGAGTTAAGCATATCAAAAAGAGAAGATTTTTACAACCCCAGTTTTAATACGACTTCTTTGTGTATTTCTTCGATACTTGGAGTTGCATCTATCTCAATTAATATTCCTCTTGCCCTGTAAGTATTAAGTATTGGCTCTATTGTTCTGTTGTTCTCCCTTATCCTGTTTCTTATCCTATCTGGTTGGTCATCCTCTCTTTGTACTAACTTCGTACCACATTTATCACAGTATCCTTTTACTTTCTCTATTTTAAACTTCTCATGGTATGTTCTATCACAGTTAGGACATATCCATCTTAGTGACATACGCTCAATTGCAACTTCTTCTGGGAGAGTAAAATATATGAAATGATCTAGTTTCCTTTCTACACTTTCCAATATTTTATCGAACATTTGTATTTGTCCCTGTTCTCTAACAACAGACACAAAAGCCCAACTTTTTGTTCTATCAAATTGTGTAACCCATTTATTTAACATGCTGTATACCAACTCATTTGGTACCCACTGCCCTTTTGACCAGTAATTATATGCTTTAATAGCTTCTAAATCTGCCTGCTTATACATTGTTCTAAACATATCCCCAGTTGCAATACTTTCGAAATCATACCTTTCTTTAAGTAACTCCACTTGTGTGTCTTTACCACTACCAGAGGGACCATGAAAGAGAACTGTTTTCATACATATTGAACATATATATTAATTAGACAATAATATCATTCTATAGATATCTATCATAGTCTCTAACAACAATCATAGAGGCTACTTGTCTTCTAATATCTAAAACTACGTTTACCATAATGAGAAGGCCAGTTCCAGTTATTACTGTTGCTGTCATAAGACCTATTGATATAAAGATGTTTGGTAGAATTGATATTAGACCAAGGAAGATAGCTCCTACAGATGCTAATCTGAACGCTACTTTTTTCAGATATTCTGATGTATTTTTACCAGGTCTTATGCCTGGTATAAAGCCACCCTGCTTTTGTAAATTCTCAGCCAAATCATCAGTTTTAAATACAACTGTGAGGTAAAAGAATGCAAAACCTACGATAAGGAGGAATGTAAATGTATTGTTGAAATATGGGTTATCCAATAGATTCATAGCTTTTGTTGTGAAATCTATTATTCCATCACTCATATCTCTAC
>CAYMBI010000079.1:0-3107 GCA_964388655.1 uncultured Candidatus Saccharibacteria bacterium
AATAGGAGAGTTTATTGGAATAGGTTTACAGGAAGAAACAACAAGTTATCTTAAACCATTTAGTCAATGGACAAGATTAGACATCATAACAGCTTCATATGGGCAGGGAATATCTGCAACGCCGCTCCAAGTCCTCTCTGCTATTAGCTCTTTAGCTAATCATGGAATAAGGATGAGACCATATATAATATCTGAAATATCCGATGAGAAAGAGAAGATACAATTTAAACCTCAAATACTTTCTCAACCGATATCAAAAGAAATTGCAGACAAGGTTGCAGAAATGATGTTTCATGTAATTGAAGATGGTGGTATAGATGAAAGAGAAAAAGCCCTACTAACAGAGTATTATGTTGCAGGAAAAACAGGTACGGCTCAAGTAGCTAAAAAGGATGGACCAGGATACGAAGAAAAGAAAACTATAACAACATTTGTTGGTTTTGCACCTGCAGATGATGCAAAGATGATTATGTTGGTGAGATTAGAAGAACCAAAAACAAGCCCATATGCATCACCAACTGTAGTACCTCTTTGGACAGACATTTTCTTAGGTATTGTAAATGACCTAGAAATAACTAAAAGAAATTGAGATAATTTTAAATAAATTCAAACAAAAGAAAAATGATCCCCATAATTAAAGAAAGCCTAAACTTTTTACTAATCTCGACTCTTGTTTCAATTATTTTTGCTCCTGTAATGATTGAGATTCTTTATAGGTTTAATCAAGTAAGTGGACTTAAAAAAACAAAGTTAGGATCAAGGGAGGGCACCAATTCAATGTTTTTAAGAATTATGAATGTAACAAAAACAAATGGTACACCAAATATGGGAGGCATTTTAGTTTGGATTGTTGTACCAATAGTCACCTTTCTTTTCGCCCCTCTAACTCCTGCTCTGAAAGTACTTTTAATCGGTTTCTTGCTATTTGGTTTTTGGGGATTTATTGATGTTGCTATCTTCACAAATGGGTTTAAAAATAATGCAAAAATGAAGGCTCTACAAGAGACATTTGAATGGAGATTGGCAAAACTAACAATAGCTATAATTCTAAACCTAATTGTAATGTTCTTCCTATACCAAACAGGAGAATTCACTACCATTAGTATTTTCAACGTACTTTCTATTGGAGTATCTCCTGCAATATTAATACTTGCAGCAATAGTGGGGCAGTTTGCAATATACTCAGGAGAACTAACAGATGGATTAGATGGATTAATGATTGGAATTTTTACAATCATAACATCAGCAATGATTGCCCTCTTAACAATACAAGGACAATATGAATTCCTACCTTTCTTAGCAATACTTCTTGGTGTTCAAGTAGTCGATCTTTACTTCAATATCCCTCCAGCGAGATTCTGGAATGGAGGACCAGGGGCAATGCCTATTGCATTTTCAATCTTTTTCATTGCCCTTGTAACAAATAACTTACCAGCATACTTTTTAATGACTGCAATAACGTGGGTGATAATGGGATCAAGCGCAATACAAATCCTCAGTATGAAATTCTTTAAGAGGAGAGTATTTAAAATTGCACCATTACATCACCACTTCCAAGCAGTAGGATGGCCGCAATACAAGGTAACAATGAGATTCTGGCTATTTACTCTCTTTTTATCTATTTTAGGGATATATGTGGGATTACTTTAAACACCTTTCTTCCTTCTCACAAATATTTTGACCTAATTTACAAGCACAAAGAGAACACCCATCAGAGGAGTTATATACATCCCCTTCATTTCGAAGAAAACCCTCATACGAACAATTACCAGAAGGGATGAGTGAGCCAAATTCATCTTGATAGAAGAGTTTAAAATTGTCACTGAACCTAACAGGTACATTTGAAATTTCAAATGTTGATTCACTAATACAAGGGATAGTAAAAGCCTTATCAAGCAAATTACTACCTATTGTTAAAATAAGCCTGTTCTCTTCAAATTTATAAAAGCCTACTTGAGGAGCAACATTATTACCTCTGTTACAAACTGTTGTTTTTTCTGTTACAACTTTAAGAGTTGTACCCACTTGGGAAATATTTACAAACCGAATATCCCTAGGGAAGGATTCTTTGCTTGTTAAAGCGTTTTGAAATTCGTAAGTAAAACTTAGATTCTCCGTAGAAAAATCTTCAGACTTAATTATAGAACCCATGTCTTTCTCATCACAAACAACATTACCCTTACTGTCGCACATACAGTTTTTTTCACCATCAAAGACAATATCACCATACGCACACTTGGTAAGACCTAGAGAATTTTGAATTGTAAGTATGAAAAGACCAACCACTGAGAGAGAAAGACACACTGTTATTACCACCAACCAATTAACATACCAACTTGTTTTCATCGCAAAACATATTTTATCACATTAAACAAAAAATTTTGCAACCTCTACATTATACGACATCGATTGTGTTAGAATACCAACATGCATGATTCACATATTCATATAGCATTAAGTCCACTAAAAGAAAATATACAAAGTGATATCCAAGAATTTGTAGAAAATGGAGGAAAGAAGATACTTGCTCAAAGTACTGATATTGCAGATTACCTTGATACGATTAACTTAGTAGAAGAAATAAATACTCTGTATCCAGGTGTAGTAGATTTAGCACTAGGAATTCACCCAACAGTATACGGGGAGTGTTTAGAAAAAAATTCTGTAAAAGATATTGATTTATACAAATTTGCTAAAAAACAAATAGGATATTTTGATGAGATCTTCGAAAAACACAAGAAAAAAGTTAAAGCAATAGGGGAGGTAGGACTAGACTATTTCGAAATGAATACATACCTAGATATTGAAGAAAAGCAAAAAGAGGAATTAAAAGAAATTCAGAGAATGGCATTTAAAATGCACACGAAGTTATCACTAAAATATAACTTACCACTCAGTATACATTCTAGGGACTTACCAGGAAGTACAGAAAGTACGAAAGATATTCTCAAAATATTGGCCCATGAGGGCAAAGGTACTGCAAAAGGAGTTTTTCATAGCTATACTGGAGAAATATCCTCTATTGAAGATATTCTTAATATGGGTATGTATATTGGATTTAACGCCATTATTACATACCCAAGTGGTGCAAATGTGAGAAAGTTACT
>CAYMBI010000080.1:0-2914 GCA_964388655.1 uncultured Candidatus Saccharibacteria bacterium
AAAGGTGTGTACAGAGTAACAATTAGAAATGTAAGTAAGGATAACAGTGGAATTGCTTATCAGCAAAGTAGGTTTGTAAGCAAAGGGGCTGTAACTGGAATATATCGTGCCGTTACTTCTACTCCTAAAACTGCTGTATATGAGATAGGGTTTCTAGGAAACAATCCATTTAAGCTTGATTATATTGAAACTGATGTGAACAGTTGGAAGATATCTGTAAAAGTAGCATATGATTTGAAATACACTCCTCCTACAATAGATTTTGGAAGTAGCGAATTTAGTAATACTGCACAAAGCATAAAGGGGGTAAATGCTAGTGATGGGGCAAGGATATCATCATATTCATATAGCGTAACTGGAGGAGTTCTTAAATTTGTATTTTCAGTAGCTAGTGGTACATCGAATCCAATTCCAAATGTAGAAGCACAGTACGATGATATGAATATATTAGATGTCAGGTTTACATCTCTTCAATCAGATAAGGTTGCTACATGGGGAAATAGTATAACTCTTCCGGCAGGAATAGTTGTTAATGTTTCTAGGGCAGGTGAGGTAAGTAGTTATAGATTTGGTGGAATAGGTGGGGCCAAACCATTCAAGTTGAGTGCTTCGCAAAGTCCTAACCAAGTAGTTGTTGAGATAAAGATAAACTAAGTATGAAGGATATTGCTCTTGTATGGGATTTAAATGGTGTTCTTTTCAAGAACTTGGTAATAGATTTGGATACTCTAAATATTGTTGGACAGTTAAATGCTCAGGGTATTTCTCAATATATTTGTACAAATACCCTGCCTTGGAGATTAGATAAATGGAAAGAGGAATATTCTCTTGAGAAACATTTTAAGAAGATTTTTTCAATTAATGAGCTAGGCCTTTTAAAGAATGATCCAAAAGTATATGAATACATAAAAAAAGAAATTCTTGAGAAGAATATATATTTTATCGACGATTCCCTGCATAACCTTAAAGCTGCAGAGACTACTGGTATAATTGGTATACAATATATTTCTGATGAGCAAATTAAAGAAGAACTTAAGTTTTTAAATATTTATGATGATAACTAGAGAAAAAGCTCAAGAACTTTTAGATAAGTATGTTACTACTCCATGGTTAAAACTACATATGAGAGAAACGGAAGTAATACTAAGAGGTGTAGCAAGAGAGTTGGGAGAGAATGAAGATGAGTGGGGTATTGCAGGTTTACTACATGATTTAGATTTTGACTATGTAAACAAAGATCCTAAGAGACATGTAATTGAATTTGACAAAATCCTTGAAATTGAAGGTATAAAGATTGGGGAAGATATTACAGAGGAGATGTATCATGCTATTAAATCTCACTATGAGGATCATCCTGATATTACTCAAAAGAGAGAATCTAACTTTGACTATGCACTTGCTGCAGCAGAGAATCTTAGTGGTTTTTTAGTTGCTTGTGCATTAGTAATGCCAGACAAGAAGATATCTAGTGTGCAAGTAGAAAGTGTAATAAAGAAGTTTAAAAAGAAAGATTTTGCTAAGGCTGTTAATAGAGAATATATGTATGATATTGAAAAAACAGGTATCTCTTTGGAAAGATTCGTTGAGATTGCACTAGAGGAAATGAATCATATTGCTGATGAAATAGGGCTTTAGTATAATTCCCTATCGGGGTGTAGTTCAGATGGCTAGAACGCTTGCATGGGGTGCAAGAGGTCGCACGTTCAAGTCGTGTCACCCCGATTATGTTAATTACTAAAGGTGTTGTAATATATTTTCCATATGCTTTGTATTAATCACTCTCTTTTCTGTTTTTTTATTTAAACAAGGGAGTAGATAATGTGAATGAAGGTATGAGAAATATAGTGTTGAACATATTTGAGACATGATTGTATTGTAGATAACACTTGAATCTGACGCGCACTATAGGGTATAATATGTTCTGCTATTGTTAATACATAGCGAATCTGCTCATTAAAAAGAAGTTTAGTAACCAAGATTCATTTCACAGAGTTAATTCTGTTATATCTGTTGAGTGAATCTTGGCAGAGATTCCCAATCAATCCCAATTCCCCAAAAAAAAGGAGTTCCGATGAAAAAGATGGTGTTAGTATTGTTAGCCGTGGTGCTTGTCCTATCAGGTTGTGGACCTGCACCGGTCACGAATGGGCCACAAGCTGTTCCTGTTCAGCCCCTGAGTGGTACAGCAATCGTTCCTACAGGGGCACCTATGCCTCCAGATGAAGCAAAGGAATTGCTTGCTTCTTGGGATCTTCAAGAGGGAGAACAAGTTCATGTTCTTCAGATCGGAAGTGACCAGGAGATAATGGAGGCTGGCATTGAAGGGGCATGCAACCCCCAGAACGCTCGCCTATTTTGGGAGCACATCGCTGTCAACCATTTGCGGGAATTTCCGGAAGAGGCTGTGATCATGATTCTGGATGGTCTTGCCTCAGGAACGTTGGCTCCTGATAAGGTGGTAGGCGACTCGAACAGAGCTGTCATCAAGATAACCACCATGGGGCAGAAATGGCTCCTGATTATTGGGAGGGCTGTCAAGCCGACCCTGTATGTTGTTACGGATGCCCGTTATATAGCGTCCATGCTAAAGGGTGCTGCAGTCTCAGCCAAACCACTGGCAGGAATAGCCATTTGTTTGAAAGTCGCTTGGGAGGGCTGGAAAAATGCTGGTCGTCCACACGATCCGGACACACCCGTGAGGGATGTTACGCCGGTTCCCGTGAGGTTACCAGTGCCAGATCCGGCGAAACTACCGACTATTGCTCCCATTTCTACAACACCCTTGACCTTACAAGGTCAGCAGGTATACCTCCTAGGTGATGTAAGATTATCGTCTGAAGAGGTAGCACTGTTAATCGGCTTGGGTGTTGTAGTTGTTGTTGGAGTGGTGATCCTCTCTGGAGGTAGTGGCGGG
>CAYMBI010000081.1:0-2875 GCA_964388655.1 uncultured Candidatus Saccharibacteria bacterium
GTTATACAACCAACTGTCTGTCCAGTGGTACATATCGGGATATTTGTAGTTCCTCTTTTTACAGAGATAGATGCTTTATCAATACCATCACTATCTTTTGCTTTAGCACTAAACGTAATATCGTTTTCGTATGCTATGTTTCCAGACGGCTTAGTTACCCAACTTCCTCCATCACAGACATTGGCAGGGGTACAATCATCTTTCGCATATGGATTCTTACATTCATCCTTCTTACCATAGCAGATATGTCCTGGTTTGTATTCCTCTATTGAAACAGAGCCATCACTGATATTACACATTGCAATCCACTCCTTACAAGTCCCTCTTGCTTTAGCATCGACTTTACTTTGCGTATCAGATGGAAACTTACAATTAACTCCACAACCGTTACTCCATGACTGACAAGTACACTTCACAACTGGAACATCTTCACAACTACCATATCCTCCGTTGTTTGAACAAAGAGATTCACAGCCAGTAGATTCGCTTCCCACTACCCATTGTCCATTACAACACTGACACCTTACACAACCATTTTGAACTTTGTTACCACAACAATTAGACCTGTTATCTTTACAAGCTTGAGCTTTACCAGGTTCCGCATACCAATCCAAACAATTTGCAGAAAGTGCAACCGTTGCGGATGAAGAACATCCACTAGGTACTGTAGCACCAGCATCACTATCGGTGGGATCTAACCTACTCTCTTCATTTACTCTCCATATTAAAAAACCAAGTGCAACAGAAAGAGCTATAATCGCTATTGCAAATACAATCTTACTAGTCTTTGTTAATCTAACAGCCATTTAGAGCAGTAAATAAATTTTTCTATTTAAAGATATACTATCTAAACCAACTCTGCAACTGGTCTATATTGATTATATCCTTGAGCATGATACCTATAATCAGGAGTATTAGAAATATGAAGCTAATATTGATAATTATAGTTTCTAACTTCTCGTTTAAATCTTTTCTTAATATTGATTCTATTGTTAGAATCATTACCCTCCCGCCATCTAATGCGGGTATTGGTAACAAATTTATGATTGCTAAAGAGACAGAAAGGTCTGCGATTATACCTAGGAATATATATATCCCTAGGTTCTTAAAATAATCTATCACAAAGTATATTCCTACTGGTCCACTAACAGTATTGGAAAGAGTTGAGTAATCTCCTGTTTTTTGAGCTTCAGAAAAAAGATTTCCTAGTACTATTCCGGTTAACTTCAATACATTTATTACATGAGCAAAACCACCGAAGATTTTGTTGTTATTATAGTCAAGATATACAGCATAGTTGTCTCCCACATACATCCCTATCTTCCCCTTTTCATCCACCGGAACTAAGAATATATTACATTCCTCTGTTTCAACTTCACATGCAAAGATTTCTATATCAACATTTTTTATATCTTTAAGATACTCCCTGAACTGATCGTAGTTATCAATCTTTTCGCCATTAATACTCTTTATATACCCCCTCTGGTAAAGACCACTCTCTATTGCAGGACTATCTTCTGTTAATTCATATGGTAAATCAGAAACTCTTTCCTGAGTAATTGTTGCTCCTACTGGATTAAAGTTTGAATATTCTCTACCTATATTTAATCTCCAATCGCTTCCTGCAAGAAAGATTGTATAGAAGGTTATCGCTAATACTATATTCATTGTTACGCCAGCAAGCATTACAAAGATTTGTGCTACCTTGCTCTTGTTTTTAAGATTTCCTTCGTCTTCTAAGGCTTCTTTCTCTAAAGTAGGATCTCCATCACCCAATATTTTTACAAAACCTCCGAATGGTAGGATTCTAATGTTGTAAGTAGTTTCTTTAATTTTTCTTGAAAATATTTTAGGTCCAAAACCTATTGAGAAATCAAATACCTTTGCTTTAACAAGCTTTGCAGCAAGGAAATGGCCTAATTCGTGTACGAATGTTAGGATGCTAATTACAACAAGAAGGAGAAGTATATTTATTATTACTGACATATTCTAGATATTATATTTGAGATTAAAACGACATTAGTTCCTTTTCTTTTTTTTCCTTTAATTCTTCAATTTTTGTGTTACTTTCCTTCACTATCTTCTCCACTTCAGTTCTTAATCTATCTGCATCATCTTCAGAAAAGCCAGAACCCAATGATTCATCAATATCCTTCATAAATTTCTGCCTTATTTGCCTTACTGCAATACGAGCATCCTCTACTCTTTCTTTCATAACTTTTACATAATCTTTTCTTCTTTCCTCCGTGAGTTCTGGAATAGTCACTCTTATGTGATCACCTTCTGATATTGCACTAAATCCTAAATTCGCAGAAGTAATACCACTAACAATACTATCCATTATAGATTTATCCCAGGGTATAACTAGGAGAGACCTTGTATCTGAAGTATTAATTGTTGCATAGTTCTTTAATGGAGCTTCTGTTCCATATGCTTTTATATTTATATCTTGGACTAATTCTGGAGTAGCCCTCCCAGTTCTAATTTGAGAGAGATCTTCAACAAGATTATCTATACACTTTTGAATATCTGTTTTAAAACTTTCAATGTCCATAAAAGAAGCTTAAAAACTTATACCATATGATATTGCAATTCGTGATTAATCTCAATACTACTTACCAAATTCCCAGATGAGTATTCTTCTAATCTCAATTGGTTCTCCCAATTTTGATATTGCCTCATCTAAGAGATTCTTTATAGTCCTACTCTCGTCTTTAAACCATTTCTGTTCTAAAAGACATTTCTCTTCGAGATATTTATTTAATTTTCCTTCTACTATTTTCTCAGCAATGTTTGCAGGTTTGCCCTCTGCTTCTGCTTCTTTAGTAAATATTCCTTTTAATTCTTCTAACTTTTCTGTAGGGATACTATCTTT
>CAYMBI010000082.1:0-2815 GCA_964388655.1 uncultured Candidatus Saccharibacteria bacterium
ATATCTCCTAACTCTTTATCATTGTTAGAAGAAATTGTTGCTACTTGAGAAATTTCTTCCTTACTATTTATTTTCTTTGCTGATTTTTCGAGAGCTTTTACAATTACATCAACACCCTTATCCAAACCTCTCTTTAGAGCTATTGGGTTAGATCCTGCGGCAACATTCTTAAAACCAGCATTAGCAATAGCCTGGGCTAGAACAATTACAGTAGTTGTTCCATCTCCTGCCAAATCATTCACTCTTCTTGATGCTTCTTTCATCATTTCGACACCTACATTCTTGAATGGATCTTTGTCTTCAATTTCTTTTGCTACTGTTACACCATCTTTAGTAACTACTTGAGAACCGAATGACTTTGCTATCGCAACATTCCTACCTTTAGGTCCCAATGTTGTTTTAACTGCATTAGCGATAGTATCTACTCCTGCCTTTAATGCTTTTCTTGCTTCTTCATCGTATATTATTGATTTTGCCATATTGGTATTAATTAAAATTTAAAACTAGTTTATTTAACAATAGCGAGAATATCCTCCGCATCAAGAATGTAATACTCTTGATTATCTACCTCAATTTCCTCTGGAGAATATTTTTTAAAATAGACCAAATCACCAACTTTAACATCAAATTTCAATGCCTTACCTTCCTTGTCCTTACCAGTACCTAACTTAACAACCTCACCAAATGCAGGCCTCTTTTCATCAGTGGCACTTGGTGGGATTACAAGACCTCCTGGAGTTTTTTCTTGTATCTCCTGAGGCTTTACAACGACTCTATTACCTAATGGAATGATTTTTATATCACTAGACATATTGGTATATCTAACAAATTATTTAGCAAATATTGAAAGGAACTGCTAACAATTTTAAGGATAGAGTAAAAGATTGTCAATATCTAGAACCTTTTACTACAATCTTGTCTTCCATTAATTCAATATTTTCAAGATATCTCCCCGAGAATCCATTTTCATTTACTGTTAAAATTGTATTGGCTATACCTGTATTAATTTTATATACCAAGTCAAAATACCTTCCAAGTGAGTAATTACCTAATTTAATATCGGTAATGTAAAGTTGTGCCGTTTGCATATCATCCTTGTTTATATCCACTGAGAACCATGCAGAGTATTTCTTGTAAACAAATTCCATATATATATTCCATCGAAAATTCCCTGGTTCAACATATACCCTTCTTACAGTAATATCTTTATCAAAATATTCCTTTGAGGTAAGGAGTATTAAACTAGAAATTTCATATGGGGAAAGTATTAAGCTCTCTGTATTTTCATTAGAGAGGGTAAACTTTGCAATTTTCATTTCAACAGAACCATCAGATTCATATGGAAGTATTGCGAGATTGTATTCATTTATGTTTCTTTCAAACCTTCTTTCCCAAGTTTTGTAATTACTGACTAAAATGAATGATACAATGGCTATCAAAAGTACGCAAAGAAGAAATATTGATATTGATATTTTAAGGTTTTTTTTCACCTTTTATGGATTCAAGTTATTACCATTAGTAAATCTTTTTTTAAAGCCCCTAAGCATATTCTCAACCTTAACAAATTCTTCGGGAGAAAAGATTTTCGACCCAACCAAGTATGAAATACCTCCATATGCGGCAGTTAGGACGGTTAAAACAATAACATATACCGTTCTACTAGTATCTAGTTGGAAGTCAAATAGTCTGAATACAAAATACATTCCAAGCATCATTACTAAAGTGTTAAGAATCTTTAAAAGTGTAGGATACAAAGTTTCATTCCATGAAATTACTCTTCTCTTCCTGTTAAGTAAAAGTGATGCTAAAACCATCTGAACGAGATAAGAGAGACTTAGACTTAGAGCCAAACCACCTACAGCTAGCCTTGAATCTCCTCTCGTTGTCATCCATTTGAAAAGATCTCCTACGAATGACTTAAGCACGGAAACAACACCGTCGCCATTTGCTTGAGATACTTGAATCCAAATCTGTTCTAATATTGGTCTCCAGTCGTAGTAATGACTGAAGAAGTTGGTAAAAAGGTACGCTCCAAAAAGGTTTATTAAAATTCCTACTGTAATTGCTACTAAAGGCATCCATGTATCCTTAAGTGCGTAGAATGCCCTTAGGATGATTTGTACTACTGTTTGCCCTATTACTGATATAGAAAGTAGTGCTAATGTCCACGCCGTAATGATGGTATCATTCCAGTCGAAAGCACCTGTACCGTAAATCAAACGAACGATAGGGAGTCTAAGTACGAACATTATTGCAACGATTGGAAAAACTAAATACAGAGAAAGTTGTATTGAATCATTAAATACTTTTTTAAAGTTATCATCTTCATTTTTACAACAGTATTTAGCTAAATCTGGTAATGCAACTTGAGCAACAGCACTGCCGATAATGTTTATTGGAAATAAGTGTAGGCTGTAAGCAAATCTATATGCACTAAGCGTACCTGCAGCAAGAGTGAAACTGATAAAGGTGTTTACCACTGTATTGAACTGTTCCCCTAAGACTCCTAGCATTCTTGGGACTGCGAGTTTAAATGCTCTTAGAACATTAGGTTCTTTTAATATACCTTTTAGATCAATCACCCTAGAATTATCTTCTCTGTAGTATTTAAGAAGTAATGGTAATTGAACAATTAAGTGGATAACCGAACCAATAACTGCAGATATTGCAATGCCTTCTACTCCCCATGATGTGTAATTTACTAATAGATATGTACCAATAACCATTGAGACATTGTAGAAAAGAGGAGCTAGAGAAGTTACAAAGAATTGTTTTCTTACTTGTAAATATGCAGTTATAAATCCGCTTACACTAA
>CAYMBI010000083.1:0-2783 GCA_964388655.1 uncultured Candidatus Saccharibacteria bacterium
AATCTCTTGAGGAATATAGAGAGAAATTTATAGAATCTATTCTTGATTGGAGAAAATATTTAACAACAATTTTACAAGAAGAAGAAGAAAAAATAAACAAAAATAAAGAAGAAGGAATTGTTACTCCTTATGGAAGGATAAATTAAGTTAACTTTTAAAAAGGGAGGTGTATCATAATGTTAATAAAGTCGCCAGCTATAAGTCAAAAGGTAAAAACTCCAAGAAAAAAACTACAACACAAACCTATAAGTCAAAAGGTAAAAATTCCAAGAGAACAAAAATCCGCTAAAGTTAGTATAAAGTCACCAGCTATAGAGGAGGTGTTAAAATTAAAAAAAGGAGGAGGTAAATAAATCATGAAATCTCCATTTGGTCGTACAGAGCGAGATTGGGAAAAACTTCGGGAGTTAGAGGATGAAAGAAAAATTTTTGATATAAGAAGAAAAGCTATAAAAAAGAAAAAACCTGTTAATGAACGTTTTATTGTTGATCGTTTTGTAACAACGAAAAGGGGGTGAGAGGATATGGCATTAACTGAGATAGAAAGAAATGTTATAAGAAATCGATTAGGTAAATTACCTAGAGAAGTATACCATGCAAAAAGTCAAACACCTGTACCTCCAGAAGAATTAGAAGATTTAGAGGAAGAATTAGAAGAGGAACTAAACGATATTCCAGAAATCACTCCAGAAGGATTAGTGGAAATTTTACATGGTTCTCTTAAACAAAGTAGTTTTATTGTTGATGAAATATTGGAAAAGGTAGATGATAAAAATACAATGGCTGTTTTAAGTGAAATTAAAGGGCGAATATTGGCTGACTTGAAACTATTATCAACAATAATTGAAAAAAATCAACAAAAAGGTCAACCAGATGAATTATTACCAGAAGAAGAATCTTTATGAAGAAGAAATTATAGAAATTTCTATAATTGAATAAATATTACCTTACCAAAGGGTTAAATTGGGTAAAATAGGAGGTTAAATAACAATGGAAGAAAATATTACTACAACTCCAGTAATAGACAATACTCTGAATACGACAGAGGTTAATCAAATCGTAGAAACTACAGAGCAAGATAATGTAAGTCAAGATTGGCAAAATCAAGAGGTTAAAAAGAAAGTTCCACAATATGTTCCTTATCATGTAGTTTCAGAGAAATCTGCGACGATTAAAGCCTTAAGGCAACAAGTAGCAGACTTAGAACGTAAAGGGCGAGAATATGATGCGCATGTAGCTTTGTTGGAACAACATCCCGATTATGCAGAAAGAATAAAACAAGTATCTGATGAGTATTTTTCTAATAAAGGAAATGAGTATGAAGATTATGGAGATAATACGCATGAGATAGGACAGATTACAAAAAGACTAGAAGAAATTGAAAATAGACAAATAAAATTGGAAGTAGAAAAACGGTTAGATGCTGAATTAACTAATGTTATGCGTGAGGCGAAAAATCAAGGGGATATAATTACTGAGAAAGAACTGTATAAAGTAATGTTAGACTATAACATTCAATCTCCCAAAGCAGCATATCTTATTTTAAAAGGGACTAAGATACCTGAATACAGAAAAGTCTGGGAACAAGATTATGTTCGAAGAGCAAAGAGTGTCCCTCCAGGAACTGCATCAGTTGAAGGAGTATTAGGAACTTTACAAGTAAAAACGCCTCAAGATTTTGCAGAAGCAAGTCAGATGGTAAGACAAGACTTACAGAGTGGAAGAATACGATTTATAGAATAAACTATTAAAGGAGGCAATTACAATGGCGTTTAGATTAGACGATATGAATGCTGTAATGAAAGAAAAATTCTTTCCTACGGCGGTAGATATCGTATTTAAGAGGATAATTCTTTTTTATCGGTTACTGGCGAAAAATCATATAAAGTTAGATGGACCTGGACAAGATGATAAAATAACACAAGTTGTTGTTGCTAAAAAGTATCCGATAGAATCTCATGATAATCGATATGGTAGGTTGAAAGTACCAGTAGAAGATGTTCTGACGAAGGCAAGCATTAGCCTTGCTACTCGATATGGTTCATTATCTTTAACGAGACAAGATGAATTGCGTACGACAACAGATGAAGCTGTTTTGGACCTTTTAGACACGAGGTTTAACATATTAGTAACAAGTTTGATTGAAGAAATTGAAGAACAATTATTTATACAGAAAACTGTCTCTATAGGTAATGAAATAGATAGTCTTCAGAAAATTATTGATAATGGAGATACTTATCCAGAATATGCTGCCCTGTCAAGGGTAGATTTACCTGATTGGAAAGCTTATGTCCGAAATTTAAATAATCAAACTTTAACTTATGAAGATTTATCTAATACCTTTAAGAAGCTTGAAAGAGGAAAGGACGCTCCTACTCTTGTTATTACCACATCTGATTTATGGACGAAGATTGGTAGTCTCATTTTCGATAAACAAATCTTTCCTCCTCCTAAAGAAGACCCTAGCCTAGGAGTAGATAATTTTAAGGTTTTTGGTGCTCCTTGTATAAGTTCACCTTATGTTCCAGCAGGCACAATATATTTTCTCAATGAAAATTATTTACAGTTAATTCTTCTTAAGAGTGCAGATAGACTGGGGATGACTCTATTAGGTTTTGAAAGATTGGAGTTATCGACAATAAAAGCTTTACATTTACTTATGGATGTACAGTTATTCTGTCTAAGTCCTGCTAGACAAGGAAAGATAATTAATGCTGGTGTATAAATTAAAAATAAGGAGGGAAGAATAATGATAATTAGGAATGTGCTAAGAAATGATATGC
>CAYMBI010000084.1:0-2652 GCA_964388655.1 uncultured Candidatus Saccharibacteria bacterium
TAAAGTACAAAAAACAGGAACTGTAACTATGCTTGTAAAAAATATAGATGATACGGTTGATTCCATGGAATCTGTAAACAGTAAATATTCAGCTCAAGTAACAAACATATATGACTATGGTAGAGGAAATGAAAGGTTTGTACAGATTACAGTAAAAGTACCAGTAGAAAGCTTTGAAACATACTATGAAGAATTAAGAGGATTAGATGGTGAAGTAACATATGCAAATATTGGAACTAATGATTTAACTGAGCAATACATTGGTATAACTTCGAGATTAGCAAATCTAAGACAAGTTGAAACTCAACTTGTAGAAATTCTTAAATCTGCATCAACAATACAGGATATACTAGCAGTACAGAAAGAATTAAATACTGTAAGAAGTGATATAGAAAGGTATGAAGCACAGAAAAGATACTTTGATAGTCAAACTGACTATGCATATATATCAATCACATTTAGTATAGACAAAGAGGGATTAAATATTTCTGATGAGCCATGGAAACCCCTCGGAGAATTCAGGGTAGCTCTTAATGCCCTAGTATCTGTGATAAGAGGTTTAGCAAATGCAGTGATATGGATGCTTGTATTCTCACCTTTTGTATTAATTCCTGTTGGGATATTAATACTTGTAACAAAGAGAAAACAGGTAAAATAAAGGGCAAAATGGTATAATATATGGCGTAAGTATCATATACGATCGCGCTAATTAATAATTAGTGAGGAAAGTCCGGACTCCATGTAGCCTCTGACATATTGAGGTAGGTGCCAATGAAAATTGGGAGGGAGTGATCTTTCGGAGAAAAGGGCAACAGAAAGTTATACCGCCTAAGTTTCTTAGGTAAGGGTGAAATGGTGGTGTAAGAGACCACCGGGTATTACAGTAATGTAATATCGCGTGGTAACCCCCCCTGGAGCAAGGCTTAGCCGCATAGATAGATGATCGTTTAATACAGAATCCGGCTTACTTGATACTTACGCATTAAAATACAGGACACTAGAAAACATGAGTATAGAAGATGAGATATCTGAGGATAGTTTCGGAGATGAGGATGATGATTTTGACAAAGAACTAGACCAAGAGGTAATTATGGACTTAGCAATGGACTACATATGGGGGGAGGTAACAGATGATAATCCTTCCAATGAAAACGGTCTTTCAGGTTTAGAACAGGTAATAGCATATGCTTTTGATCTTGGCCAAGATGACAAGGAAGCAATCAAGAAGTTTAAGTATAGAGTATTCGCCAGAGTTTCAGAACTTAATGGAGGGTGTGATATGAGTGATTCAGAATTTTTCTCCTTGCAGGACTAATTCTTTTCCAATTCCATTTATAAAATCTTTCTCTTTTATTCTTTTCTTTCCCTCTATTTGTAAATTCTTTATCCTCAAAGACATCTTTCTATCCTTCGTAGAAACAAGAAGTTTCTCATCTCTTACATAAAGAGACCCTGGTTTCAAGTTAGAATCAACATTAACAAGTTCAGCTTCATAAATCTTTAGCATCTTTCCCTGTAAAGATTTTACAGTACTCTCTTGTACAATAAACCAAGCAATTGGCCAAGGAATCATAGCTCTAACTAACCTTTCGATATACTCTGGTTCCATCTTATCCCAAATAATCTCTGCATTTTCTTTTGAAATATCCTTTTGCCAACAGTAAGTAGCTTTAGAATCCTCTTGTTTTGTAGGTTTAATATCACCATTAATCCATCTCTCTAATACATCCCCCAAAACCTCTGCAGATTTTCTTACCAGCCTTTCTCTTAGAGATAGGTTGGTGTCGTTTTCTAAGATTGGTTCTTTGTATACCTCTAAAACATCACCTTCATCTAGACCTTGCGACATTAGCATGATGGAAATACCTGTTTCTTTCTCTCCATCAAGAATAGCCTTTTGGATAGGGACAGCACCTCTGTATTTAGGAAGAATAGAGAAATGAACATTAACTGCTTTGTACTTAGGATATTCCAAGAAAAACCCTGGTACTATTTCCCCAAATGCTTTACATACAATTAGCTCTGGTTTAAAAATCTCTAAAGCTTCAGAATATTTTTCTTTGTTCTTCTCAGTATGAAATACCTTAATACCATTCTCAAGAGCATACTCTTTAACTTTAGAAGGGGTTAAGATTTGTTTCCTACCAACCGGCTTATCTGTTGTAGTAATTACTCCTACAATATCAAACCTTTTATCTTTATCTAGAGCCTTAAGTGTCTCCACTGATTCCCAGTCTGTTCCAAGAAAGAGAGTTTTGATTGATTTTTTCATGGCATAATTTTACTTTAATAGTAAGAAAAATGCCACCAAATGTAATATAATAGCGATACGAAGCATGAAGATATCAGAATTTAAATACAACTTACCAGAGGAATTAATTGCAAAATATCCTCCTAAGAAAAGAGGTACATCGAACTTGTTAGTACTTGATAAAGAGAGTGGAGAAATCACTCATAGGAAGTACTTTAACATTCCAGAATATGTCCAGAATGGAGATATTGTTGTATTAAATGAAACTAAAGTAATAAATAGTAGAACATTTTTTTTGACACCTAAAGGTAAGAGAGTGGAAGTACTCTTCTTAGAAAATATTGGAAATGACATATGGTATGTCCTCATCGGTAGAGCTAGAAATGTAGAGATTGGAGATA
>CAYMBI010000085.1:0-2581 GCA_964388655.1 uncultured Candidatus Saccharibacteria bacterium
TGTTTTTTGTACTTTAGAGCCTTCTTCATTGTTGTAAAGAGCATCTCCACTCCCTCTACCCATATATGAGGAATCCGTAGTGAATGCTGGTTGCATATTTTCCACCTTTGACTGCTTCTCTGAATATATAAATACCGAGAGTATTTGAATTAAAAGAAATACTGAAAGTATACTTCCAAGCACAACCAAAATTATAAATGGGACTTTTCTCATTCTAAAGATAGAGAATATGAAATTAAACATATACATATTACCATGAAAATAAAAAAAGCACCTTTCGGTGCTTTTGTACTTCTAACGCTTTGAGAATTGGGGCTTTTTTCTTGCTTTAATATGGTGATATTTCTTTCTTTCAACTGCTCTTGGATCCCTTGTAACAAGACCTGTTTTTCTAAGAGGTGATTTTAACATCTCATCCATAGAGTATATTGCCCTTGCTAATCCTAGTGATATGGAATCCGCTTGAGAAGCTAAACCCCCACCACTTACTTTGGCACTAAAATAGAATTTTCCCTCTAAATCGGTAACTCTTAGAGGCTTGATTACAGATTCAATAGCAGCAGGCATACTTGAGAAGTATGTATCTACAGCTACACCATTTACCATATTAGCCTTATCACCTGCATATATCCTTACTCTGGATGTTGCTGTTTTTCTTCTTCCTATTCCTTCAAAATATTTTTCCTTACTCACTCTTTAAAGCTATTATAATTTATACTCTTTTGGACTTTGAGCTTGATGTTTATGCTCAGAGTTTTTATATACAAACAATCTATTCATTCTTGGATCTCTCAGTTTGTTCTTTGGTAGCATATTCTTAACTGCATCAAGTATTACCTTTGTAGAATCCTTCGCCATCTGATCCTTGAATACTATTTCGCTTAATCCTCCAGGATACCCAGAATAGCTGTAATATATCTTTTTATTCTCTTTTCCTCTAGAGAGCTTTATCTCGTCACTATTAATAACTACAACGTAATCTCCACAATCAACGTTAGGAACTATTTCTGGTTTATCTTTCCCTATTAGAAGAGATGCTATTTTTGTGGCTAACCTACCAAGTATTTGATTCTTAGCATCTATTACATACCATTCTCTCTTTATATTTTCTTTTTTTGTCCACTGAGTTTTGTACTTCATCTACTTTTTATATCAAATTAAAGACCAGATCTAGATTTAGCTCTTTCTTTATTTATGGGAGCAACACCTTTGCTTATTGATTTCTTTACTCCTAGGTTAAGTATTCCCTTTCTTTCTTTTTCAATTACTGGCTCTTTCTTTTCTACTTTTGTTTCTTCTTTTTCAACTTTTTCTACTTTTTCAATCTTCTTTGTACTTTTTACTTTCAGTCCTTTAAGTTCAAGCATTGATACTTCTGCATTGTCTCCGTTTCTAAAACCCACTTTCTTAAGAATTACTTTTGAAGTACTCTTAGAAGACACTTCTAAAAATTTCTTAACTAAATCAGTATTACCAAAAACTACTTGTAATCTTCTTCTTAGATTTAAATCCCCCTCTTTAGAGTTTCTACTCTCTGATATTAAAGATTCCATCTCAGCTTTTACAACTTTAGCTTTTGGTGTAGTAGTTCTTATGCTTCCACTCTTTAATAAGGACCTAAGCTGATTGTATACAAGAGATTTCCTGTGTGCCATAGTTCTTCCTAATTTTTTAGTTCCAATCCTTTTATACATCTTATTTATTCACTCTTTATATTAATTCCGTATTGATTCAAAAGTTCTATTACTTCATTTAAAGACTTATTTCCAAATCCAGAGAGAGAGAGTAAATCATCTACAGTTACACTCTTAAGGTCTCCTAATGTTTTGTATCCACCAGAAAGTAATCCTGTCTTCGATCTCTTAGATATTGGTAATTCTTCTATTCTTAAGTCATTCGCCTCATCATACTCCTCCCCTTCTTCCTCTACAATTTCCACTTGATTTATTTCTTCTGCTCTTTCTTCAACTTCCTTCTTAGAGATTCCCATTGCAATCATTACTTTGCCCGCAAATTCTTGAAGAATCTTTGCTGATTCCAAAAGAGCATCTTTAGGTGTTATGCTTCCATCGGTGTCAACTTGGATTAATACAGCATCAAGATCTGTTTCCTGTCCCTTACGAGCCTGCTCTACACTCATACTTACTTTTTCAACGGGAGTGAAATCACAATCCACTGGAATAACACCTACCTCAGACCTTTCTACATTTCTAGCATCTCGATATCCGATACCAGATTCTACTGTTAATTCAATTTCCAAGATTGCTGACTCGTCCGTGAGATTTGCAATTACGATATCTGGAGTTGCAACAACCGCTCCTGCTTCTACTTCTATATCTGACGCCTTTACAACACCTTTTCCTTTTGCATAGATTCTGCATTTTTTTGCATCTTCAGAGTCTACCCTAAACTTTACTTGTTTAAGGTTGAGAATTATTGTTGTTAAGTCTTCTTTAACTCCATCAATTGTGGAGTATTCATGCTTTGCACCTTTAACCTTGATGCTGGTAATACCAGAACCTCTAAGACTAGAATACAATATCCTTCTTAAAGCATTTCCTAATGTATGCCCATATCCTCT
>CAYMBI010000086.1:0-2508 GCA_964388655.1 uncultured Candidatus Saccharibacteria bacterium
TTCCTTCGCTTCGATTGCTTGATGTAATCCCTCACTGTATCTCCTTCCTGGTAGAGCCCTCCCTGTGAATTCATCAATTATCAATACCTCACCATCCTTAATCATATATTCGTCATCACGTTTGTAAAGCTCTTTTGCTTTAAGTGCATTGTCTAAGTGATATGCTAATTGTGCATTCTCATATACATTTTTTACTTTCAAAAGCTTCTCAACCATATCTATACCTTCATCATTTAAAGATACAGAATTGGATTTCTCATCAACTGTATAGTGCTTTTCTTTTTGTAAGGATTTAACTAAATTAGCAAACTGCTTGTACATCTCATTAGAAGCTTCTGCACTCGTAGAAATGATTAAAGGAGTCCTAGCTTCATCAATAAGGATAGAGTCGGCTTCGTCTATAATTGCAAAATATCTAGGACCTTGAACCCTCTCCTCCAAGCTCGTAACCATATTGTCCCTTAAGTAATCAAAACCGTATTCATTGTTAGTACCATAAACAATATCACAGCTATATGCCTCTTTCTTACTACATTCAATGAGATTAACGCCACTCATATGATCATATTTAAGCCTACCTGCTTCTTTAGCTTTCTTCTCTCTTTCTTCAATTAACTCCTTACCTTCATCCCCTTTAAGCTTAAGTACTTCTTCATCGGTAATATATCTGTACTGTGTACCAGAGTTAATAGCTGCTACACTCATACCAAGACTATTTAATATATGTCCATTCCATTCTGCATCTCTTCTTGCAAGATAATCATTGACAGTAACTAAGTGTGCTCCTCTACCAGTTAATGCATACAAGTACAAAGGCATATTCGCAGCTAGCGTCTTACCTTCACCAGTAAATAGCTCTGCAATCTTGTTATCAAAAAGAACATAACCTGCCATCACTTGAACATCAAAGTGCCTGTGATTTGCAACTCTTTTTGAAGCTTCTCTTACTACAGCAAAAGCTTCTGGCAATATTTCTCTAAGTACTTTCTTTTCTTCATCCAATTTCTTCTTAAGTTCTTCTCTACTTAGTTCATAGAAATCTTTTCTTGATTTTTCTAAATCTACATTAAGTATCTTTCTAAACTCTTCTGTCTTATCCTTTAATTGCTTATCCGAGAGCTTACTAATTTTCTCTTCAAGGGAGTTAATCTCATTTACAACAAGTTGAATTTTTTTAAGTTGTTTTTCGTTAGAGTCAAAAAGACCTTCTAGTAGTTTTATCATGGCTATCGATTATATCAATATTTTACTTAGTACAAAAATATTTCTTTAAAGATTTATTAATCTTTAGGTGAAACAATGTAGGTATATATGATACCACTAATAATTGCAACTGTACTAAATATTTCATACCCAACATATTCTGTATTACCACTTAAAACAGAATGGGAATCATTGGGTGAAAACATTGAATATGAATTGCAATATTCATATACAGAAGATTTTAAATATATTGAAATATCACATTGGCCTACAACAAACACATATGAATATACATATCATCTTGAGAATTCCTTCTACTGTAGACGCCTGAGATACAAGTATTTTGATATGGACGACTACTATTACAAAAACTTAGATTGCTTCTTCTTTGACAAAAATTATATTCCACCACAAATACCTGATACTCCTGAAGAGATTCCTACCCCTATCATTCCTCCTGTAGAAAAAAGATCTGTTCCTACAGAAATATATGAAGATCCAAGAATTGTAGATATTCCTAAAGTAAAGGGTGTACAAGAAAACAAACATACTCAATGTATTCTTTCAATATTAAAGAAAAATACATATTCAATACAGAGTTTCGATTGTGATTTAGGTATTTTTATTACAAATACAAAGTATTTAGATTGGAATACATACTTCTCTCTTTCTATAGAGGGTACATACAAAAAAGAGGTCTCAGTAGAAACATATGTATATGAGTGCAAACCTTTTTCTCTTCTTGATTTTGAGACTTGGGGAAAATGTAAACAGATATTGATAGAGAAGAAATTGAGGACTCTCCCACTAATATACTATGGATACATTGAAATCGATGGAGTCTCACAAAAAAATTACTCCTTTAGTTTTAAAGATACATCCTTCTTTCTCAACACCACATTTAAAAACGATATTCTTACCAAGAAAGTAAAAATACTTTTCAATCTATTTCTTTCTTTCAAAAGAGACACTTGGGTAGATTTAATTTTTACAAAGAAAATCCCTATAGATGTACAGAAAGCTACTGTTGCAGTTAAACCATTTTCTTTTCCATTAGATAGATATCTTGGCGTTACACAGTGGTATGGTTGTACAAAATATCAATGCCCACACAAGGGTATTGATTTTGGGGCTAAACTAAACAAAGTAGTAAGTATTGGAGATGGTACTGTTGTAAATGTTGGATATGACAAGTATGGAGGAGAGTGTAACCAGGGGGGTAATTTTGTGATACTCAAACACAGCAATGGAATGTACTCCACCTACTTTCATCTCAATTCCTACAGTGTAAATGTAGGTGATTCT
>CAYMBI010000087.1:0-2465 GCA_964388655.1 uncultured Candidatus Saccharibacteria bacterium
CTTAGTAACCAAGACTATCCCAACCAGTTGTGTTCGTCAAAGTCCCATAGTGGTTCCCATTGAGAGTTATTGGCTACAATATACTGTATTTTTAAAAAGAGAATACTACTACAGGTTGAGATATTGAAAATATAGGGTAGTTATAAAATTGTACTTGCATAAAAAGTAAATATTTGTTTAAATAGCTATTAATCTTTTAAAACTTTTCAATGATTGTTGATCTAAAGAAATTCTCCGAAATAAAAGAAAAGAAACTTAAAGGTAAAACTATTGTTTGTACATCTGGGTACTTTGATCCTATTCATCCAGGGCACATTTCTTGTATCCTAGAATCTAAAAAGTTTGGAGATGTTCTGGTAGTAATAATAGATGGAGATACAAGATGTATTAACAAAAAAGGGAAAGCCTTTATGCCAGCAACAGATAGAGCACAAATAGTAGATGCAATTAAAGGTGTTGACTATGTAATAATTCATGAAAACCACAATGCTACTAATTGTGCAGAAGTACTAGAAGTAATTAAACCAGAAGTATTTACAAAAGGGGGAGATAGAGATGATAAGAACAGGAATGATCCAAATAGTGGACTAAAAATTGAAGCAGACTTAATAGAGTCATACGGAGGGAAAATTGAGTATGGTGTTGGCAAAGAAAAGGTATGGTCCTCCTCTAATTATCTACAAGAGTGGGTAGATTTTATTAATTCTAAAAAATCTTAGTATGTCTCTGTAGAATTACCACACGACCTTCCCCCCTTAAGATATCCGAATATTGCATTTGCTGCTATTGAACCCTCTGATGCCGCAGTAATAACCTGCCTAAATCTATTTGAAGCGCTTGTACAGTCACCAGCTGCCCATACCCCCTCCAAACTTGTAGATTGATCTTCATTTACCTTTATATATTTCTTATCGTCGAGTTCCAAACCAAGTTTATTCGCCAAGTCTACATTTGGAACAGATCCTATTTCTACAAACACTCCGTCAGTATCTAAATACTCAGATCCATTATATGGTCTTGAAAGTTTAATCTTTTCTAACTTTTCCTCTCCTTCCAATCCAATTAATACCGTAGTGTAAATAATTTCAATATTTTCTTTTGCTTCAACCTGCTCAATCCACATTGGTTCTCCCTTGAGTTCAGTACCCCTATAGATTAGATAGACCTTTTTAGCTATATCAGAAAGCATAGAGGCAGCCATAGTTGCAGCATTACTACCACCAACTACAGTTACAATCTTGTCTTTGAAAAACATTGCATCACATGTAGCACAGTATGAGACCCCCTTCCCAAGGAATTTGTCTTCATTTTCTAAATTAAGCTTGTTCCTATTAGTTCCAATACCCAAAATTACAGTTTTTGCAAAATATTCCTTTTGCTTGTCTGTTATCAATTTGAATTTATCATCCAATTTCTGGATATCTATTACATGTTCTGGTAAATATTCTCCTCCTAAATCTTTTGCTTGTTCATAAAATTTTACTCCCAAATCATACCCACTAATATCCGATACTCCGGGATAGTTACATACCTTATGTGCTTCAGAAATAGTTCCACCGAGTAATTTTCCAAAAACAATGTTACTTAACTTGTACCTACTTGCATATATACTTGCCGCAAAACCTGCAGGACCACTTCCTACTATCGCAATATCATATATCTTGTTTAATGTATCAGGCATGATATTTAGATTGTCAAATTATTACAGAGAATATTCTACCATATATTTGTTCCTTTAAACTAATATTTGATATCATTTCATATACTTAAGCCCCAGAATTTCCAAATATATGAATGACAAAATATATATTGTAGGACACAAAAAACCAGACTTAGATTCAATAGCTTCAGCCCTAGGATATCAAGCATACAGACACTCCCAGGGAGATTTTAACTACTATGCAATAAGGGGGGACAAAGAAAACCCACTTACTAAATGGGTATTTGAGAAATATGAAACTAGACTCCCAGAGTATATTCCTAATATATCAGGTATGAATATTGTTCTTGTAGACCATACATACCCAGAAAACAGACCTAAAGGCTGGGAAAAGGCTAATATATTAGAAGTAATTGATCATCATGATGTTAAACTTGAAGATATTCTCCCTAAGAGAATATTAATTAGACCTTGTGGTTCAACATCTTCCTTGGTTGCTGAAATGATGTTCGCTTCTAATATGAAAATACCTTTTAATATTGCTGGAATCCTCCTTTGTGCAATATTAGATGATACTCTGAACTTAGAATCTCCAACTACAACAGATTTGGATATAGATATGGTATACAGATTGGCACATATTTGTGATATTGAAAGCACAGAAGAGTTGTTTAGAGAGATTTTTTCAAAAAAAGATATTTGGAATGAGATGAGTGCAAGAGAGATAATTGAGATGGACATGAAAGAGATAGATGTTAATGGAAGGAAAGTATGCATTAGTCAGGTAGAAACAATGGGCAATGAG
>CAYMBI010000088.1:0-2424 GCA_964388655.1 uncultured Candidatus Saccharibacteria bacterium
CTTTCTTCTTCCAATCCGTCTTCATCAGTAAAAGACCTTGAATGTGGCAATATTCCTTCCTCCATACCTACTATGAATACATTATTAAATTCTAATCCCTTTGAAGAGTGAAGTGTCATCAGGTTTATATAGTCGCCACTACCATCTTGGTTTTTATCCTGTTCTTGCTCAATTAAATTAATCTCCTGTAGAAAAACATCTATTGATTTCTTACCATGCTGTCTTGCATAACTACCTGCGACATTTTTTAATTCCTCTATATTTTCCTTCTTGTACTCGGCTGCTTCAGATCCATCATCCATCCATTCAATATAACGAGTTTTTCTTAAGACCAAATCAATTATACTTAGTACATCTAATTCTTTAGATTCTAAATACAAACTACCGAAAATATTTACTAGATTAGTGTATTTTGACATAAGGGAAATATTTTCTTCGAGAAAGGAATATACCTTTGAAGAAATATTTAGTATACGGTTTGCTCCCGAGCTTATCTCATACCATGCTACTAGCAATTCTCCAAGTGTGCAATTTGAACACCTTGCTATCTCATGTAAATTGGCTATTGATTTTGGACCTACTTTTCTAGTAGGTATATTTAGTATTCTTCCTATACTAAGCTCATCTTTTAGATTGTATATAAATCTAAGGTAGCTAAGGATATCCTTAATCTCTTTTCTTTCGTAGAACCGGAAACCTCCAACTAATTTGTAAGGAAATCCTCTCTTCAAAAGAGCCTCCTCAATTGCTCTTGATTGATAATTTGTACGATACAATACTGCAATATCTGTAAGTCTTGCTTTATACCTTTTAAGTTCTTCTATTTTATCCATCACATATTGTGCTTCATCATCTTGATCCATAGCTTGGTATACAGTAATTTTTTCTCCATTTTCTTGATCTGTCCATAAGACTTTTTCAACTCTTGAATAGTTTTGACTAATAACTGCAGTAGCCGCAGTTATAACATTTTTCGTAGAGCGATAATTCTGTTCTAATTTAACTATCTTTACATCCTCAAAATCTTTCTCAAATGACTGTATATTCTTTATATCAGCACCCCTCCATGCATATATTCCCTGGTCATCATCACCTACTACACACAGATTTTTGTGCTTTTGAGATAGGAGCTTTGCAAAAAGGTACTGTGCATTGTTTGTATCTTGGTACTCATCTATCAAAATATATTTGTACATATCTTGATATTTTTCTAATATTTTTTTGTTTTCAGAAAGCATCTTTACCGATAGATACAGAAGGTCTCCAAAATCTACTGAATTCTGAGCTATTAATTGCTTTTGATATACTGGATATATTTCTGCAGCGATATCTTCTAAAAATCCTCCATAATGATTGTGGAATTTTTCAGGAGGTATCATTTCATTCTTAGCAGAGGATATGAAGAAGGAGATGGCTTTGGGTCGTATTTGTTTAATATCCAAGCCTTGTTCCACCATAATGTCCTTTATTAAGTTCTCGGAGTCATCAGTATCGAAGATAGAGAAATTGGGCATTAATCCAACTTCTTTAGCATTTTGTCTTAAGAAAAGAGCTCCAATCGAGTGAAAAGTTCCGATAAGCGGTATTTTCTTAGTATCTACACCCAACTCTTTAAGTAGAGAAACTATTCTTTCTTGCATTTCCCCTGCAGCTTTTTTGGTAAAAGTTACCGCTAAGATATTCTCGGAAGGGACTTTTTTTTCTGTAATAAGATAGGCAATTCTGTTTGTTATAACTCTTGTCTTACCAGAACCTGCCCCTGCAAACACTAGCAAAGGTCCCTCTGTTGTTTCCACAGCTATTCTTTGCTGTGGATTAAGTTTTCCGAGAATCAAGTCTTGGGGTGCCACGTGTTTGATTATATTCAAATTCAAATATGATATACAGGAATTTAGGGTTATAAGATAAAGAATATTGGATTACTTAGCTATAGGTCAAAGCTCCCTGATATACTGTTGAGTAACCCAACCTAACTCACTCTCGTTAAATATGATTTCATACCATCCTTCTTCTTTCTTGTTCATTATGAAAACATCCCCATGATTTGCCACTTCTATTTTTCTACAACTAAACCACCTACACTCCCTAATATTTACAAATCCGTATTGAGGGGAAACTACTTCTACTAATTTTTTGTCACCTGCTACTATTTTAAATACCACTTCAAATTCAGAACCTTGAAATACTCCAGTTTCGTCCTTTGTTAATACAAAAACCTCTTTGTATTCACCTGGACGACTCTTTCCTATGAGAGAGAATGTTACTTCTGTTGTGTCACCAGGCTTTACGACCCTCTCTTTAATATATGTTGGTCTACTAAAGCTTTCCCAAACAGAATTAATTGCATATGGACTTTCTTGAGCATCTTTTGTTGAAACATATATGTATGCCACATCTCCAAACCATGGAAAATCATTTTCATTT
>CAYMBI010000089.1:0-2422 GCA_964388655.1 uncultured Candidatus Saccharibacteria bacterium
AATGATGAGATTAGTTTTGAACAAAGCTAATTTAAAGTAGTCCTTTGTTGACAGCCTACAACAAATTTTACAAAGTTGACTCTTATTTCCTCCCCTTTCTACAAGAAGGCTTAAATGCTTTGTTTTTTAGGCCTATGGTCAGCTTATTCTTGCGATCTTGTGTTAAATCTTGCCAACATCTCGTAGTCTTTTTATCCTGAGATTAGATTTTGGTGTAAGGCCAGAGAATAGATCATTGAAAGGAGGTGAGTCTAAATGTACAGAACAAATACAGGATACCTGTACGTCATTGGTTTTGATGGAATGAATCGTTGTGGCAAGGGTACTCAGCTAAACAATCTACGTAATTTCCTGTTAGAGCATTCAATTCCCAACCTTATTGTTAGGGGTGATGGCTCAAGAGAGGGCTTGGGGATTGAAGAGGGTGATCCAGAGAATGTCTGGTGGCAGGGGTTCCACTCCTCTTTAAAAGAAAAGAGGAGTGATAAAGAGAGGTTTGATCTCTGGAATATCGGATCCTCTAGACTGGTGGATGAGTTCTTGTGGTGGAAATACTATTATCTTCCTAGAAAAATGGAAGATTCCGAATCAGAACTAGGGTTCTTGTTGCTAGATAGAAGTATTTTATCTAGATTGGTCTTGGTCTTGGATTCTGGAGAGTTCTCTTCTTTTGATGACTTGTATTCTGGAGCTTCTGTCGACTGGGAAGAGATGATTCCTGATATCTTGTTCCATCTCCAAGTCCCTAAAGATGAACTCTTAAATAGGCTAAAGAAGGAGGATGAGAAATATGAATTCAGACTCAAGATGATATCTCAGAAGTATTCTGTGTATTTGAGAGCCCTCCCCCTTCTTCCCTCAGTTGTAAAGAGCAGGATGATTACCCTAGATGGCTCCAAGAGCCCAGAGGAGATTTCTTGGGCTGTGAGGGGGAAGATCTGTAATTTACTGGAGATGAACTCACTTCACGTAATTAGTTAGTGCCAATAAACCACTAGTGGTTTATTGGCACTTTAATTTATATAATATTAATCATGAAAGATTTATTTAAACTAATAGTTAGTTGCGTTATCTTAAACGATAAAGGGCAGGTTTTGTTGGGTAAAAGAAGCCTAAGTGAGGATGTTTTTCCTGGACTCTGGGGTATTCCAGGCGGTAAAATTGAAGCAGATCAGACTGGCAAAGATATTGTTGAAGAGACTTTAAAAAGAGAGGCGAAGGAGGAAATGGGTATTGAAATAGAGGTTGGAGAATATTTGGAAAGCTCTTGCCGGATTAGTGAAGATTCTGGCAAGATTTATTTGATTTTTTCTGCTAAACATCTGAGTGGAGAGCCGCAAGCTTTGGAGGATACAGATGAGGTTAAATGGTGGAGTGTTAAAGATTTAAATCCGGAGCAGCTAACGCCTCATACATATGAGAATATCTTGTTGAGTCTATCTAGACAGAAGTTTCGATAAAAGGCGTCTTGTTTTTTGCTTTTTTTGTTGAACATTCATAGAGCTTAGATAGTAATAGGTTTGTCATCGTGTGATATGACAAGTCAGAAATTGAAGATTTGTCTTTCCCGAGGAAGTCTAAGAGACACTCTTCTCTCGCTTTTTCATTGTGACCTATATAGTTAATCAATCCCTTTTCTTGCAGTTGATTTATTTTAATAACTTCACAATTTTTTCCTCCTATTAGATCAGTATTTCTAAAAATATAAATATCAAAGTGATCTAAATGACCCACGTCTGGTCTTGTTTTATATAGCTTCTTATCTTTTATCTCATAAGATTCATAGCTGTGGATTTGAATATTTATTAATGGTCCAATTTGTAAGTTAAATCTCTCGTGTCTTATGCGCCCGTTTGATTTATAAGTATCTTCTGGTAGATCAGGCCAAGATCTTCTTGAAAATCCGTTTTGAAGGAGGTTAACACTAGCTTGTGTTATTAGTTTATTATCCTTGTTGAGTAGACTTATATTACTATAAGAATCTATCTCCCCATAATTCTTGTAAAAATCTGGTTTATAGTTTTTGAAAAATTTATTAAACTTATTTGCCCCAAAAAACTTGGTGTAGTTATCTTGATTAATTTGAACTAAGTAGTCGTCAGGCGTTAAAGATTCATGATATATTTTTGCTTTGCAAATTTTCTTACCAGGTATTTTTTGATTGATATTAATAAACCATGCCAAAAGATCGATAAAATGATAACCACTATGCATTAACTTGCCATAACCATACTTGTAAGGGTGGTTTTCTCTAGATTTAAACTCTGGAGGCATACTCCATAATCCATCAGAGTGGTATATATCTATAAAAGTTATAGGAATATTATATTTATTTACTATTTCTTTAACTATTTCCCGTACATATATATATCCAGGGTGATATCTTCGTTGGCTTTGTATAATAAATTTTAATCCCTTCTTT
>CAYMBI010000090.1:0-2350 GCA_964388655.1 uncultured Candidatus Saccharibacteria bacterium
CTTCAAATGTGGATGGTTTTGTTCTTGGATTATAAATACCAATTTCCTCTACAGTCTTACCACTTCTTGGGGAAGCAGATTCCATTACAACGATTCTGTAATGAGGTTGACCTCTTTTACCTATTCTTTTTAATCTAATCTTTAACATAGCGCTGTTATTTTAACAGATGAGAAAGTAATATTCAAGCTATTTCTTGCTTTCTATATATTCTATTCCAACCTCTGCAGCCCTTTCCTCTGCTTTTTGCTTACTACTTCCTGTACCTTTACCAACAATCTTGTCATCAATCTTAACTACTACTGTGAATGTCTTATCATGATCTGGACCTTGTTCATCTATTACCTCATATGTTGGAGTTGTTTTGTACTCTGATTGTGCTAATTCCTGTATCTTAGTTTTATTGTCAATAT
Organism: uncultured Candidatus Saccharibacteria bacterium; assembly: GCA_964388655.1. Classification (GTDB taxonomy): domain Bacteria; phylum Patescibacteriota; class Dojkabacteria; order SC72; family SC72; genus UBA5209. The sequence goes on from CAYMBI010000090.1 coordinate 412, forward strand.
CTAGTCTATACTCAACTATTTCTGCTAATTTTGGAATGAGGGTTCTATATACAAAATCCCTTGCTTTTTCATACCCTTTATCTAAATATATAGCTCCTAATATTGCTTCAAAAGCATTCGCTAAAAGATAATCTTTCTCTCTCCCTCCACTCTCTTCTTCTCCTCTAGATAGGCGAAGATACTCCCCAATCTTTAGTTTTTTTGCACTTTCTGCAAGACTATCTGTTCTTACAAGTGCAGATCTAAAGCTGGTTAGCTCACCTTCTGCCCTATCAGCGAATTTTCTGTAAAGGTAATCTGAGACTATTAACTCTAATACTGCATCTCCAAGAAACTCTAACCTTTCATTATGTTCTGGAACGTCTCTGTGTTCATTTAAATATGACCTATGTGTTACAGATGTTTCAAGTAACAACTTATTTGAAAACTCTATTCCAATATTTTGTTCTAACTTATTTATCTGATTTTTCATCTTCTTCTTTGCTCATTTCATATATAGCTCCAAGTACACCATTCACAAACTTACTACTGGTATCTCCACCGAACTCTTTGGCAATTTCAATTGCTTCATCTATTGCTACTTTTGGAGGAGTAATCTTTGCCAAAAAACCCTCAAATATAGCAATACGAAGAATTTGTAAATCAACCAATTTCATTTGAGGAATTGGCCATTGAGGTGCAAATTGAGTAATAACTTGGTCAATTTCTTCCTTTTTTTGAGGAACACCATTTACAATATCATTGTATAAATCTTTGTTGTAATCCTCTATTTCATCTATCTCTGAAAGATCTGAAACTTCAAAGTCTATTACACCATCCTTTGTACCATTGAAGTCTCTAGAGAAAAGTGTTTGTAAAGCTAATTCTCTGGATAAATGCCTAGGGTCAGTTGCTTTCTTCATTATTTAAAGAGTACTTATTTATTTTTCTTTAAATCTTTACCATCACCATAGTAACCACAGAATTCACATACAAAGTGTGGTCTTTTTGTCTTTCCGCATTTTGGACATTTAGACATTTTTGGTTCTTTTAAGGAATCGTTCGCTCTCCTTCTATTCTTTCTTCCTTTTGATATTTTTCTTTTTGGTAGTGCTCCCATATCTTTCTAAACTATTTTATGACCTTGTATTATATTTTAATATTTATATTCTTGCAACATAAATTACTATATTATCCAGCTTTCCTTTATTTCTATCTCTTCACCAGGTTGGATTTGACCTTCTATCATCTCTTTTGCAATGTTTCCTTCTATGTTTTCTTGAATATATCTTTTAATTGGCCTAGCTCCTAAACCTGGCTCGTGAGCCTTGCTCGCAATTAGCTGTGGAATTAAAGAATTCCAAGTAAGTGTAATACTTTTCTCGGCCAAACGCTTTGATAGTTCTGTGAGAAGTATTTTAGAAATTTCTGAAAGATGATCGATATCATGGGGGTGAAATACTATTACTTTATCAAATCTATTAAGCAATTCAGGTCTTATAGATTGTCTTAATTCTATCAATGCCCTGTCTTTTGCTTCTGCCCAAGTTGTTTTACCATCACTTAGAGATTCTAAGAGGATTAAACTTCCAATATTACTTGTACAAACAATTATACTGTTTGTGAAATCTATAACTTCCCCCAAATTACTTGTTAATCTCCCTTCATCAAACATCTGTAGGAATAAATCTAGTATCTGTGGATGAGCTTTTTCTATTTCATCAAAGAGTATAACTGTATATGGGTTTAATTTAACTTTGTCTATCAAAGAAACAGGGGTCTGTCCCATTGTATTAGCTTTTCCTGTCTCTCCTAAAAATTTCTCAATACTGTCTATATCCTGATATTCTGACATATCAACTCTAATCATTTCATTTTCTCCTCCAAAGTATTCTTCTGAGACAACCTTTGCCAAGTAGGTCTTACCTACTCCAGTTGGTCCCATAAAGAGAAAGGTTCC
>CAYMBI010000091.1:0-2343 GCA_964388655.1 uncultured Candidatus Saccharibacteria bacterium
TACAATACTATCTGCTATTCTGGTCATAGTTTTTTAATAAAATTTTAAGTTTGCCCTTAGCTCTACTAATAAGGGAGGCAACAGTACCCGGAGAAATCCTTAAGATCTCGGCTATCTCATTGTAATCCTTATCCTCAAAATACCTTAGTAATATAACCTCTCGATATTTTGCATCCATATTGTTAAGGGCGTTCCTAAGCTCCATACGATCAGATGAGGCTAGAAAATCCTCCTCGATATCAATATCAGAGGGCAATCTATCGAAGATGTCCTCCTCCGAGACTGAAAGGTTCTGTTTCTTCTGCCTATACTTCTTGGATCTTAAAAACGATACCGCTTCATTATGGGCGATACGGTATATCCAGTTTGAGAATTTGTACTTTTCCTCATAGCTGTTAATGTTTACATACACTTTTATAAAGATCTCTTGAAGTATATCTTCCGTATCTTCTGCATTAACAAACAACAATCTTTTTATATAATATCCTAATTTCTTTTCGTACCTCTCAACAAGGTACCTATACATATCAATATCACCCTTCACCAGAGTAACTAGTTGGGCATCGGATAAATTTTGAATGTCCTTTTGATTTCTTGTCATAATGAAAAGTCGGGGTGACCTGACTCGAACAGGCGACCTCTACGTCCCGAACGTAGCGTTCTAGCCATCTGAACTACACCCCGGTATTTTTCTCTTTCCTGTACTCAATGTACTCCTTCAGAAGGCTAGCTATCAACAAAACAGAATCATCTACATTCCCAAGGATTGGCAAAGCATCAGGTATTAAATCAATCGGGAATAGTATATATAGTACTACGAATATATATGGCCATTTTCTTGCAAAAAAGTTCTTCATTTATATAAATATAAAAAATTATTACATCTTCTCAACAACTTCAATTCCTAAAACATTAAGACCATGCTTCATAGTTTTAGAAACTGCAGACACGATAGCAAGTAGACTCTCCTTCTCTTTTGAATCTAAGATACGCACATTCTGATAGAAAGTATTAAAGGATTGGCCAAGATCAAACAGATACGAGCAAAGCGTGCTTGGAGAGTAAGATAGCGAAGCAGATAGCAATACCCCTGGATATTTGCTAAGAGTACGGACTAAGCTCGTCGCATGGGCGTCTAATGAGTCAAGGTTAACATCTGAGAACTTACCCCCAGATGAAAGTAAAGATGCCGCCCTTGCATATACATATAATAGGTACGGACCAGTATCACCATCAAAGCTCGTAGACTTTTCAAAATCGAATATTACATCCTTACCGACAGAGACCTTTAGGAATGCGTACTTAATTGCAGCCACAGCTATCTTGTCGCTTATTTCCCCTATTTGATCTGCACTCCATTTTCCACTAGCAAGCATAGATTGTTCTACGATATTACGAGTTTCATCAAGCAACCATTCACCCTCTATTATCTTACCCTTCCTACTAGACATTTTCTCCGCCCCTGGGAGCTTAACCATACCATGAGGGAAATGCTTATGTGCGTTGGCAGTCTCCGGAGACAATTGCGAGAGGGCGTCTAAAACCACCTTGAAGTAAGAGGTTTGCTCATCTGCAGTTATTATCACTGACTCGTCAAAATCTTTTTTTTCGAACTTAGCGAATGCAAGTGCAAGGTCCTTTGCTTCATAAGTTGGCAAGCCCTCCTTGTTAACGAAGACTCTCGTATGAAGCCCCTTGCTTTCTTCTCCTTGGTAAATAATTGAGCCCTGATCTTCCTTAAATATTCCAATATTTTCCTTTACAAGTTTTAAGCCCTTTTCACTCATCTGACTCTCAAGGAAGTAATAGTCAAACTTCGTACCAGTTCTTCTGTATATACCTTCAAAATACTCCATACACCAATCCCTACCCTTGTAATACATTTCCTCGACCCCCTTTGATTTATACACTTCAAAGAAATACTTTTTCTCAAGAGTTGGGATAAAGAGTGAGAATATGTAGTAGTTAAGATCTTTTACCTGCTGAACAGCTTGCTCATCTTTTAGATCATCATAATCTTTGAATCCAAGCATATATGCCTCGCCGAGATACTTTACCCTATCTACAAGTGAAAGGCTTTCAAGTTCGGAGAATTCCCTCCCCTCTTCCTCAAGCATTTTAATCAAGCCATACATTGTCTTACCAACATGCAGACCTACATCACCCTGATAGTTAGCTCTGTATACAGAAGCACCTAGAGCCTCTCTAAGCCTTGCAAATGATTCACCTACCATGTTTGTATATAGGTGACCAATGTGAAGTATTTTAAATGGGTTAGGATCGGTATATTCAACTATGATACTCTTCCCTTCCTCTTCGTTTAGTTTGTAGTAATTGTCATCT
>CAYMBI010000092.1:0-2330 GCA_964388655.1 uncultured Candidatus Saccharibacteria bacterium
AAAGAACTTAAAACAGGTGATTCTGTTGTCATTCTTTCAGAGGATACAACGTCTAAAGAAACTCTTTCAGATAAACATATAGCAATAACATATCCGAATCTACATAACGAAATCTCAAGACATGCAAAAATATTACTTGATGATGGCAATATTCTGCTCTCAGTAGAAGATATTAGGGGAGAACAAATATACTGTAGAATTGAACAAGGGGGAATACTTAAACCAAAAAAGACTGTTAATATTCCTGGTACTCACTTAAACTTCCCAAGTCTTAGCGAAAAGGACAAGGAAGATATTAAATATGCTGTAAAAAATGACTTCGATTTTATCTCTGCATCATTCATTCGAAATGTTCAAGATGTAGCAATGGTTAGGGAAGTAATGGGCAGTACAGATTGTAAACTAATAGCGAAGATAGAGAATCGAGAAGGATTAGATAATTTTGATGAAATATTACCTCTAGTTGATGGTATCATGATCGCTCGAGGGGATATGGGAGTAGAATTACCTCTTGAGGATGTGCCAATTTATCAAAAGCAAATGATATACAAGTGTAGAAATGTCGGAAAACCTGTTATCGTTGCCACACAAATGTTAGAGAGTATGAGAGAAAATCTCCGACCCACAAGGGCCGAAGTTAGTGATGTAGCAAATGCTATTATGGATGGCACAGATGCAGTAATGCTTTCTGCAGAGACTTCAACTGGGAAATTTCCAGTAGAAGCAGTTAGAACTATAAACAAAATTGCTTTGAGAGTGGAGAATATTCTCAAACCACAAAAAGTTCTCGGTAATACAAGTGCATGTATTGAAACAGATGAGATTTGTAGAAGTCTTTTTGATATGACAGAGAGGATAATGATAAAGGGAATAGTAGTAATATCAGTTACAGGTAAAACAGTTAGAAGTCTATCAAGACATAGACTCAATATTCCCATATGGGAAATTGCTGAAAATATTAAACAGGTAAGACAAAGTGGAATATTAAGGGGGGTTAAGACATACTACTTAAGTGAATTTCCTAAAGATAGAGATAAGGCTGTAAGGCAAGCTGTCGAAACCGTATATTCATACGGAGAGTTGGATTTAAACGATAAAATTGCTATTATTAGTGGCAGTTCTATTAAAAACAAATCCACTAATACTATCCTAGAAATAGTAGAAGTTAAGGAAGTTATTGCTTGATGAGGTGACGTAGCCAAGCTGGTTAAGGCCGCGGTCTGCAAAACCGCTATCACGGGTTCGAGTCCCGTCGTCACCTTATATATTGAAAAACAGTATTTTTAGATATAGAATACGAAGAGAATTAGCCGAGATGGCGGAACAGGCAGACGCGCGGGACTTAAAATCCCGTTCTAGAAATAGAGTGGGGGTTCGATTCCCCCTCTCGGCATATTCTAATCAGCATCTTCAAACATATCAGGATTCTCATTTCCACATCTTGGACATTTCTTTAACTCTTTCATTCCTTCATAAAGATAGCCACAGTTAAGACATTTCCATCTTAACCATCTACTCTCTAAATCCTCTGGATTAGTATCTTGTGTAGCCAAAGTATTTGTAGGAAGAACATGCTCTGTTGGATCTAGGTTGTTATCTTGATTGGCAACCTGGGTATTACCATTATTTAATGTATCGTCCATCTTCTAATTTCTTTAAAATTAATTTAAATGTTTCAACCTCATCTAAATTCGAGGTGTCTAAAACAATATCGTAATAATCTGAAGGTCTATCATATCTTATCTTGTACAATCTTTGATACTTCTCCTTGTCTATCCTATACCTCTTTTCTAACTTTCTACGAATCGCAAATCTTTTCCAAATTTTTGCAATACCAGTAATACCCTCCTTTGAAATCTGTCTGTCTACTCTTTTTTTTATCTCACAATCTAACCATATTGTTGCAGTACAAGGAATGTTTCTTACTTTTGCTAAAGCCCCAAATATTTTACTCTCAATTAATATATTTCCTATCTTCGAATACTCCAGTAAAAGATTATCAATCTCTAAATCTAAACTGTTTCCTCCCTCAGAGATTTCTTGCAAGAATTCTTCGAAAGATTCAAAATCCTCCTCCTTCGCTTTTTCTCTAAACAAATCACCTGCATAAATACGAGGAATAGAGAAATGCTTGGCAAGCATCTCAGAAATAGTAGAACTACCTGAACCACCTGGACCTCCAACAACAAGTAATATCTTTTCTCTCTTTTGTTTCATATTACAATATATAGTATATTAGTAGACGTACAATGTCGAGAAAAGAAGTAAAAAAAAGGCAAAGCACAACAAACAGACAGGGTCCTGATAAAGGGATTCTTTTTTTCTTAATC
>CAYMBI010000093.1:0-2319 GCA_964388655.1 uncultured Candidatus Saccharibacteria bacterium
ACATCTTGCAAACCCTACTCTCTCAAGTAGAAAACTTTTTTCTCAGGCAATGAATATTGGTAAAGACCACCTCTCTTCAATGGTTAATACACTCTTTATTGCTTATGCTGGTTCTAGTTTTGCTCTGGTAATTCTTCTAACATACAATAGTGGAGGTATAGGTAATATTTTAAGAACGGATGCAATTGCTGAGGAAATCGTAAGAACTCTTGCCGCAAGCACAGGAATACTTCTCATTGTCCCTATTACATCCTTTATTGCCTCCTACCTTATACCTCGAGAGAAATTGAATACTAGATAGCTGAAATGTTATAATTTAGGCATTAATTAACATTCCATAAGTATGTCAAAGACATTCAATATGAATTCCCGCAAAGCAGAAGAAAAAGAAGTAGATATTATCAAAGAATTACAAGAAATAGAGAAGTATAAGCAGAAAAAAGAATCTCCAAAACCTGTTATCGTGGTTGAATTCTCTTGGAAATTGGTACTACTAGTTGTGCTAGCATTAATGATAGCATTCCTTGGGGAACAGCTTCTTACAGTATTTATATTCCTCTTTGGTGGCTTTGTATTTATGTCTGCAGCGAGACCAGTCGTTTCCTACCTTATGTCGAAAAAATTAAGTAAGGGTTTGTCTGTTTTCTTTACATATCTCTTGGGTATTATAATTCTTACTGCAATTATTTCTGTAGTAATAGTACCATTTATAGATCAAATAGATGGATTGATAAGGGCAATTCCTGGATGGGTTAAGACTTTAACATCTGATTTTGAAGAGGTAAATATTCTCGGGTATATTGTAGACCCTACCCTCATTAACAAAATGGCAACAGACTTTATTGAAAGATTGAGTATGTTTGAGAGTTTTGAAAATATAGCCAGTACTATTGGGGGACTTTTTAGCTCAACAGCTCTTGTACTGGCATGTATAATATTCTCAATATATCTAGTAATTGATCATGACAATATCTTAGAACTTGGATTAATTAGAATAACATCTGATACAAAAAGAAACAGAGTTAAGAAATTGATCTTAGATGTAGAACATAAGATTGGAAGATGGTTGTTAGGACAAGCATTAGTTAGCACCATCGCTGGAATAACGATGGGAGTGATACTTGTGGTACTTAAAGTACCATTCGCTCTTCCAATGGGGGTGTTTGTTGCATTGATGTCAGCAATACCAACTCTTGGTGCAACTCTTGGTGCAATACCTCCGCTTTTTGTTGCATTAGTAGTACATGGACCAGTTACAGCTCTAACTATTTTAGTTCTATTCTTTATTTATCAACAGATAGAGAACAATATCATTATTCCAAAAATAATGGGTAACGTTATGGGATTAAAACCCATCTTTGTAATGTTTACAGCAGCATCTTTCTTTATTCTTTTTGGGGTATGGGGCGCAGTACTTGCAGTTCCCGCCATTGTTATACTTCGTATATGCTATGAGTTCTATATAGACTTGCAAAAACTGAAGGCTAAAGGTAGCATTTAGTAGTTAATATGACTGCCCTTGAAATGTCGTCTACTGCTTCGAAAATAAACAGATCCGTATACTATTGGGAAGATTTCCAATTTAATAATCTAAAAGAATCCACTGTTGGAAGGAAAGGTTTAAGTCTTTTCCAACTTAAAGATATGGATGTCCCTATCCCAGAATTTTTTGTTGTTTCCTCTTCTGTTTTTGACAAATTTGTCTCCTCTGCTCTTTTAAGAGATTCTGAAAAATTGTTGGAGGGGGGGAGAAACCCCGAAGAATCAGAAATCTATACTTCATTTTCTAAAACGGACTTTGAAGAAGGATTCCTAGAGGAATTAGTTACGGCATATACAAGACTTTCTGGATTTACTGATGCTTGGGTCTCCATAAGATCATCCGTGGTATTTCCTTCTGCTCCTGAGGTATCCTTTAGCGGGGTATTCTCTACGGAACTAAATGTAAGAGGATTGAAGAACTTAATAGACTCGATAAAAAGAATCTATGCATCACTTTTTACAGATGACGTTGTTGCATATGCATCATCAAAAGGGATAAATCTCTCAGATGTAAGATTGGCGGTGGTAGTTCAAAGAATGGTGCAGGCAGAGGTTTCTGGAGTTGCATTTACAGTTGACCCTATTACCCAAGATCCAAGTAAGCTAAGTATAGAGGCGGTTTTTGGATTAGGAGAAACAATATCTCTTGGGGAATTAACTCCTGACACATACCTTCTTAATAAAAAAGATTTAAATATTTTGGAAAAAAGAATTGCACCTCAAGAATGGATGAAGGTAAGAATGATGAATGCGACGAATGGTAAGCCGGCAGTACAA
>CAYMBI010000094.1:0-2303 GCA_964388655.1 uncultured Candidatus Saccharibacteria bacterium
ACGGGACAGAAACTTGATGAAAAAAGTATCGCTTCAAGAGAAGATGTAGAAGTAGATCCTGAAAAGAGAAATCCTGCAGACTTTGTACTTTGGATGAAAAGAGTAGGTAAGTATGCAAACCACTTAATGCACTGGGAGTCACCATGGGGAGATGGTTTTCCTGGCTGGCATATTGAATGTTCAGCTATGGGGATTGAAAAACTCGGAGAGCATTTTGATATACATACTGGTGGGGTAGACCATATATCAGTTCACCATCCAAATGAAAGGGCACAAAATATTGGTGCTTGTGGCCATCCAGTTGTTAAGTATTGGGTTCACAATGAGTTTATAGTAGATAGTGATGATGGAAAACTTTCTAAGAGTAAGGGTGGAGCCTTAACTCTTCCAGAGTTAGTATCTCAAGGTTATGACCCTCTTGATTTAAGGTATTTGTTTGTATCAGTTAACTACAGAGTTCAACTTAGATTCTCAAAAGAGGCTTTAGATGGAGCAAGAAATGCTAGACTAAAAATCTTTAACAAGGTATTAAGTCTAAAAGAGAGTAGTAAATCTCGGGGTAAAGTATTACCAGAATACAAAGAAAGATTTGAGAATGCATTAAATGACAATTTAAATATGTCTGAGGCATTCGCAATATTAAATGATCTTCTTAAATCAAACAAAAATGCGGAAGATATTCTAGCAACGGTATATGATTTTGATAGGGTCTTAGGTTTTAATTTAGAAAATATCCAGAAGGAAGAGGAAATTTTGCCTTCGGATATACAAAATCTTTTGGATGAAAGAAGGAAAGCTAGGGAGGACAAGAACTTCTTAGAATCAGATAGGTTGAGAGATTTAATATTAGAGAAGGGGTACAAGGTATTAGATACTCCTCAAGGTCAAAAAGTAGAAAAGATCTAATTATGGGTACACAAAATACTTTCACAATATCTTTAAGTAAAGAAGAACAAGAGCGAGCAAGAGAAGTTCTTTTAGCTAATAACTGGACGGAAGAGTTAGATAACAATATGTATGTTAAATATCATCTTAAGAGTCCTTTGGGTTCCGTAGCAATAATATATTCTAGCGGTAAGCTTGTATTTCAAGGGAAAGAAGACTTTACCTCGGTAATAGCAAATATCAAGGAAGAGGTAGAAGAGAATACAGAAGAGTTTGTTCCCCATATTGGTGTTGATGAGGTAGGTAAGGGTGACTATTTTGGTCCGTTAGTTGTTGTTGCATGTTTTGTGAATGATGAATTTGCCAAAAAGACTAGGTTATTGGGTTTTGGAGATTCAAAGAAGTTTAGTGATGTAAAAATACAGAAATTCTTCAAAGCAGTAAAAGACTATCCTTACTATTACAGTAGTATTGTCAAACCAAACGAGTATAATGATCTTTCATCAAAATACGAAAATGCATCTATACTTCTTGCAAAACAGCATAGTCTGGTTATAGAGAGAGCTCTTTCAGATTTACAAAATAAAAAAATAGAATGTAAGTATGTTGTAATTGACCAGTTCTCTTCATCTAAGAGTAGAGTATTAAATGAATTAGGGGAATTAGGTAAGAAGGTTGAATTAGAACAATATCATAAAGGAGAGGCAGATATTGCTGTTGCTGCAGCATCTATAATTGCAAGAGGAATATTTCTTGAAGAGTGGGAGAAGATGAACAGAGAGTACGATTTTGTATTTCCTAAAGGAGCATCAAATGTATTGTATGAAGCTAAACAGTTTGTATCAAAATATGGAGCAGAAGAATTAAGAAAGGTTTCTAAGATAGGGTTTAGGACTACGCAAGAGGTTATTAAGATGTTTTAGATTTCTTTTTAGAGTCTTCCTTAAGAGACTTAATCAGTAGTATTGTGACAATACCAATTGTTAATATCCCTAATATCTCATATACATAGCTATTTATAGTCGTTTGTACAGTTTTTACACTATTGTCTAAACCACTACTAATATTTCCTATTACAATTCTTTCAGAAAAGATATCAGAAAAGTGCCAATTTTTTACTGAAACTTTTTTCTCTATCTTTTCACCAGGGTATAATCGGATCTTTTCTTGATTAATATATATATATTCTGGTTTGTAATTACTTCTTTTGTTGAATATTTCCAATCTTCCTATCGGAGTTATAACATACTTTGAGTTATTTACAATGGTATATTTTAACTCTACCGGAGTTAAAAATGGTATTCCTTTCTGTAAAACATCTATCTTCACAGAGTAGTCACTTGTTGTTATACCTTGTACCTCTCCGTATGGATCTACAACATGCAAAACAATTGATTGCGAGATACCTTTATCTATAT
>CAYMBI010000095.1:0-2210 GCA_964388655.1 uncultured Candidatus Saccharibacteria bacterium
AATTTAGGTTCAACTGTAAAATTAAAACAAGGTCGAAGAATATTTGATGTTAAATTGGTTTCCTCTCTAGAGGCAGACCCTGATAAGAACTTCCTCTCTGATAAATCACCTTTGGGAAGAGCGTTGTTAAAGTCTAAGTCAGGAGATAGTGTAAGGGTAAAGATAAGAGGAAACATTACAGAATACAAGATCCTAGACGTATGTTAATCCTTTTTTTCTGACCGTAAAGAGGGGCATCCGTGGAGGGTCGGGTGCCCCTTTTTGCTAAATAAGAATACTATCTAGGTCTTCAATATTGACTCTCTTCTGTTCCATGGTATCTCTATCTCTTACTGTTACACTGTTGTTTTCTAGAGTTTCATAATCTATGGTTATACAGTAAGGTGTACCAATCTCATCTTGATATCTATATCTCTTACCGATATTCCCTCTGTCATCCCAAACAATTTTGTGCTTATCGGAAAGTAGGTCGAAGACATCCCTAGCTTTTTTAGAAAGATCTTCTTTGTTGCCAACAAGAGGAAATACTGCAGCCTTGTAAGCAGCAATATCTGGATGTATCTTAAGAACAGTTCGAATGTTTCCATTGCCTAGATCTTCCTCCTCGTACGCATCAAATAGTAGCATTAAAAGAGTTCTATCTACACCACCTGATGTTTCAACTATCCATGGGATATATTTTTCACCTGTTTTTGGATCTGTGTATTTTAGTTCCTTACCACTAAATTTGCTGTGTTGTGTTAAATCATAGTCACTTCTCCAGTGTATTCCCTCATTTTCAGCCCAACCCCAAGGTGCTAGATACTCTATATCAAAAGCTTTCTTTGCATAGAATACTAGTTTGTCTTGGGGATGTTCATAGAAACGAAGATTTTCTTGCTTTCTGTAAAGCTCTTTGTAGAAATTCATTCTTTCCTCTTTCCAATACTCAAACCACTTTTCCATATCGTCTGGATGTACAAAAAATTGTAAATCCCATTGCTCGAACTCTCTACTTCTGAAAGTAAGTTTTCCAGGAGTAACCTCATTTCTGAAAGCTTTACCTATCTGTGCAATACCAAAAGGAATCTGTTGCCTAGTCGAATCAACTACATTCATAAAGTCAAGGTATATTGTTTGGCATGCTTCTCCCCTAAGATATGCCTCCATTTTTTCTCCTTCAACAACTCCTACTTCTGTTTTGAAAAGCATGTTGTATTTTCGTGATTCTGTGAAATCTGTACCATTGCATTTTGGACATCTACCATCTACATCTTCTGGTCTAAATCTTTGATGACACTTTTTACATTCAACTACCTCATCAGAAAAACCTTTTACATGTCCAGAGGCTTCCCATACCTTAGGATGTGTGATAATTGTTCCATCTATACCTACAACATTCTCCCTTTTGTCTACCATATTTTTCCACCAATATCTTTTTAGATTGTTTTTCATTTCTACTCCTACGGGACCATAGTCATAGAAGCCTCCAATACCTCCGTATATCTCAGAATTTGGAAAAATTATGCCTCTCCTTTTTGCTAAAGCGGTAATCTTTTGGAGTAAATCTTGTGACATATTATAATATTTATTATTTAAACGCCCAATTATACTATATTCTTTACCTATTAAGAAAATATCTGCTATATTATACATAAATGGAAAAGGGAAATGTTACAAAACTTGTCCTCTTTATAGATATCCAGCTTGCAATACTACTAGGTTTAGTAATATTTTTCGGCCTTTCTAATCTTAATACACAGAAAATTACAGGCCAGGATGTACTTGGTGTAGATATTGCTGAATCAAGTGGTGATTTTTCTGTATCTGTTTGTTTAAGAGATGACTGTATATATATTCCTAATACTGCAGTAAGCAAAGATGGAAGTATAGATGAGGGGATGGTATATCAGGAGGTATTAGACAAAGTAGTATCACACTTTGAGCGTAACTATGGTGGGAAAGCTATAGCTACTAATGGTAATGGTTCCTTTGTATATTGGAAGGAGGATGTTAGACCTGATTTAACAAATATTTTCAAAGAGGTATATGTATCTTTTCTCTCTGGTTTAGATACAAATGTTGATATTGAAATGAAGGATATGCCAAGCACTGATGGTAAATATGCAACTAAATATATTGAGGTAGATAACTCAAGACAAAAGTTGTATGTATGGCGAAATGGTCAGGTTGAAAGAGAGATTCTTCTGTCTGGTCCTAAAGAAGGATAT
>CAYMBI010000096.1:0-2206 GCA_964388655.1 uncultured Candidatus Saccharibacteria bacterium
TCTCGACCTTACTATCAATAACTATTAATAACTTTGGTAATTCATCCATGAACTTTATTCCTTCATATACCTTGTTCATTCTTTGAACTTGTCTTTCCATTAAAAGAATCTCTTTCTTAACAAGATCTTCACCGCCTGTAGCAAGATTTTCTTCCATTCTCACTAATCCTTGAATACTTTTTCTCATATGATCAAAGTTTGTGAAAAGACCACCTGGCCATCTTTTAGTAATATAGAAGGCCCCCGCTTCTTTTGCACTTTTTTCAATTAATCCCGCTGCTTGACCTTTTGTTCCTACAATCAATACATTCCCTTTATCAACAACATTGTTTAGAACAATCAATGCTTCTTCGAGAAGTTTTCTTGTTTTTACAAGGTCAATAATATGTACACCATTTCTGGTTTCATATATATATTTCTTCATCTTTGGATTCCAAGCACTTACTTTATGCCCGAAGTGAGACCCTGCCTGAAGGAATTTAATTAATTCTGGGATTTGAACTTTTAGGCTTTTCTTTTCTGTCTCTGCCTTAGGTGTGACAACCTTTTTTGAGACTTCTTTTACTTTTTCCATTTGTTTTTCCTTTTTACACCTATCTCTTTTGGGTAGAGTACTCTCTATCCAGGAAATATTGGAGATATGTGAGATTAATAAAATAAATTAAATATTACTTTCGTAATATAAAATACGACCCTCATTATATACTCTACGTACATATTTTTCAACCCATTATATTAACAGTACTCCATGTATTCTTCCCAATTACTAGATGATCTAACAGTTGTATACCAATCAAATCTAGGGATTTTAGTATTTTCTTTGTAAAAAGAACATCCTCGTTACTGGGAGTACTATCTCCAGAGGGATGATTATGCGCAATTAATATGAATGATGCATTGTTAATAATCGCAGGATACAGTATCTCCCTAGGAAGGACATTTGCACAGTTAATGCTGCCAACAGCTATTGTTTCTCTTGATATGTACTCAAATCTTGAATTAAGACAAATTATATCAACCTTTTCTTTTTTTAAGTTTTCCATGTCTTTAAAGATCTCATAAGCCTCTTTTGATTGTGTAATTCTTACTTTTTGAGAATCAAAGACTCCATAAACCCTTCTTCCTAACTCTATCCCTGCAACTATTCTTGTTGCTGTGACAATGCCTACTCCCCTGACTTTAATCATTTCTCTCAAGTTAATACCTTGACCCTCTTTGAGGGATTTTCTTACAAACGATAGAGTATATCTTGAAATTTTCTTGAAATTACTACCTTTTATACCACTACCAACTAGTAACTGAATTAATTCCGAATCAGAAAGAGAATCAACCCCCTTAAGAAAAAGTTTTTCTCTTGGTAACATACACTGAATATATACCATAGAGATGAATTAGTATTTACTTTTTACTTACTTTCTTCTTAAAGCTCTTTTTAATATATTTGCAATCTGGATATCCACTACAACCAACAAATGTCCTACCCCACTTACTTCTTCTTTCTACAAGATTTTTCCCACACTCAGGACATACTTCATTCAGTAAAAGAGGAACAGTTCCTTTACATTCAGGATATTTTTCACATGCCCAGAACTTACCATATTTACTGTTCTTTAATACTAATTTAGATTCGCACTGTGGACATTTCGCAGGTTTAGCATACTTTTTAAAATCCAAAGTCTCTTCTCCACCACTTAAATCTTTCATTCCCTTACACTCCGGAAATTTACTACAGCTAAGAAATTTTCCATACCTACCAAGCCTTACAACCATTTCACTGCCACATTCACTACACTTCTCCTCTGATTTAGAAAGAATTACAACATCATCTTTTGAAACAGAACTATCTGCCTTCTCGATATCCTTAATCAATGGCTTATATTCTTTATCGATGAAAGGGAAATATTGAACTTTACCTTGAGCAATACCATCTAATTTCTCTTCTACTTCTGCTGTATATCTGTAATCTACTAACTCCTGAAAATTATTTTTTAGAAAGTGAGTAACTACCCTACCGATGTCTTTTGGTAGAAGATATTTTCCTTCTTTTTCTACATACTCTCTAGCTTGAATAGTACTGATAATTGTAGCATATGTAGAAGGTCTACCAATCCCAAGAGATTCTAGTTTTTTCACTAAAGATGCTTCTGTATATCTTGGTTTTGGCTGTGTGAATTTTTGTTCTATAAAGAAATCTTTTTTATCAAAG
>CAYMBI010000097.1:0-2143 GCA_964388655.1 uncultured Candidatus Saccharibacteria bacterium
CTATCTGCATTTCTAACAGTAGAAAATCTATGAGAGATAATTATAACTGTCTTATTGTCAAAGAAGTTATATATCCTATTAAATATCCTGTATTCAGCATCAGCATCTATTGCACTTGTAGGTTCATCAAATATTGCAAAAGGTGCATCTCTATAGAAGAATCTTGCAATTGCAATCTTTTGTTGCTGACCCTTACTTGGCTTTATTCCCCCTTTAAACCTTTCGCTCATCACTGTTTGATACTTTTTCTTGTATTTCATAATGAAATCATGAGCATCAGCATTTTTTGCACATTCTATAATCCTATTTCTATCAATCGGCTTAACTGATTTCCCCATATATATATTTTCTTCTACAGTAAGACTACTGTAGAAATTAAAATCCTGGAAAAGAACCCCTACATTTTTGTACCAATCATCTAATTTAAGATCTTTTAAGTTAATGCCATTTACTAATATTTCACCCTCTTGTGGATCATATATACGACACAGCAACTTAACTAATGTAGACTTACCTGCTCCATTTTCACCCACAATTGCAATTTTTTCACCAGCATCCACTTTAAGTGAAAATTTCTCAAATATATTTCTTTTTGAATTAGGATAGTGGAATGAAATGTTCTTTATCTCAATACTTGGAGGATTAACTAATCTTTCCATACTAATATGTCCATCTTGAACTACAGGTTCCAGTTTAAAAAATTCATACACCTCCTTTTCTTTCATTACTAAATCGGCAAACATAACTAATTCAGCAGAAAGCCATCCTATTCCTCCATAGAAATTGTTGATAGCACCAACATAGAATGTTGTCTGACCTATAGATATTATCTTGTTAAAAGCCATGATAAAAACCTGAATTGAACCCGCAAGTACCACAAAGAGATTAAGGAAATCAACGCCAAAATTAGTTATGGTATCAGCCTTAAGAATCTTTTTGTATCCCTCATTATAATAGTTGAAAAAAGATTTAAACTTATTATCCAAGTACTTGTATCCACCAACCAAAGAAACCTCGTCCATCGATTCAGGATCTGAAAGAGTTCCCTGTACCCACCAAGATTTTCTTCTTTCCTGTGTATTTGTGTCCGAGGTTTGCCACTCAAAATCCTTTCTTAAGTAATATCTACTTTGTAAGTATGAAATTAGGGCAATAAAGATTATTGCCCCACCTATCCATGGAGAAAAACTAAATACAATTAATGCAGAAACTATACTTTGAACAAAAGCAGCTACAATTCTTACAATATTTTGATTAACATCCGTTATACCAAATATCCAATCATGAGTAATCTGTCTTTTGTTTGCAACTTCAGGCAATTGATTAGTTTGTACTCCTAATTCCGCGATTTTCTCATATTCAAGTTGTGATAGATATGATTGTGAAAGTCTCCTTCTGTACCTGTTTACATAACTGTCAAGATTTGATGTAATAATGCTTGCCAACTGTACCAAACCGAGTAATGCAACAAGTGGTAATATCCCCTGCAAATTAGCATCGGGAGTATCCATCAATGATATGAGAGAATCAATAATTCTAGCTACGATATATATATTTATTAAATTCGTTAAATTTCTGTATATGGTTGTTACAAATGTAGTAACAGTAATAAAGGGAGACATTCTCCAGTTAATCTTTAAAGACCAAATTGATATTTCAATATAGTCTTTAAATGAAAGGGGTTTTTTCTTTGACATATGAATTTTTAGGCAATTTAATAGGCTAATTTTAACAATCTGTCGTCCATTAGGAAAAAGTTCAATTATTTCCTTATATGGATGAATTCCAATGATTTCAGATATTAGCTCTCCCATAGTGCTTTGTCTACTAAATATCGCTTTGATATTGTGAAATAATCTGTTATAATGGTTACCTATAAAGGAGGTAACCATGCAGCCAATCTTTGTTAGAAAGTTATCTGGTGGTGAAAAGATAAAGCTGAAAGAATTACTCAAATCTACAGATACCCGGCTATATAAACGGGCCAGGGTAATTTGGCTCTCTAGTACCCAACATTTAAAAGTAACCGAAATCGCCAAAATTGTAGATTTACATTTCATTAATGTACGCATATGGATTAAGCGGTTTAATCGAAGCGGAATAGATTCTCTTAAACAAAAATTCTCTCCTGGTCGGCCCCGAG
>CAYMBI010000098.1:0-2060 GCA_964388655.1 uncultured Candidatus Saccharibacteria bacterium
ATTGGAAAATGATACATTAAATGTTGAGCTTTGCTCTAAGTGCCATCCTTTCTATACTGGAGAACAGAAGATTGTAGATACTGACAATGTTGTTAAGAAGTTCGAGGAGAGAGCACAGAAAGCTGCAACAATGTCTTTCAGAAGTAAAAGAGAAAAGATGGAAGCAAGAAAAAACAAGAAGGTTGCAAAAATTAACAGCTCCTCAACCCTTACACTCAAGGATATGCTTGCCAACGCAAACATCTCTAAGTAACACACTCCCACAATATTCATTTTAATGTTAATATCCATAAAGATGGACATAGAATTACTAAAACAAAAATATTCCGAGAATGATGCTAAAAAAAGAAAGGAAGAACTCGAACGGGAGATGATTAATGCTCATCAAACAGGAAAGAATATCTCACAAATAAGTATAGATTTAAACTACTATTCTCAACTTTCAACATACATTGAACAAATTTTGAACCAGATTAAAAGATATGAGGAAGCCTCTGTCATGATCAAAGAGGAAAAAGAAAAAGAATTAATCGAAATGGCACTAAGTGAGATGGAGGAAACTGAACGTAAAATACAAGAGCTAGAAAAAGAAATAGCAAAGTTAAAAATCGAAAGAGAATTTCACGATGAGGATGACAATAGATCTGCAATATTAGAGATAAGGGCAGGCGCAGGTGGTGATGAAGCAAGCCTCTTTGCAGCAGATCTCTTTAGAATGTACAAAAACTATGCATTAAAGAATGGTTGGGAAATTCAAATAATTGATAGTAATGTAACAGAGGGTGGTGGATACAAGGAGATAATAGCACAAATTAATGGTAAAAATGTTTACAAGAAGCTCAAATATGAAAGCGGAGTACATCGTGTACAAAGAGTACCTGTTACAGAATCTTCTGGGAGGATACATACTTCAACAGCATCTGTTGCCATTCTGCCTGAAGCAAAAAAGATCGATATCGAAATAGATCCTGAAGATATTAGAGTTGATGTAATGAGAGCCTCAGGAGCAGGAGGACAATGTGTCAACAGAACAGATTCTGCCGTAAGAATAACCCACTTCCCAAGTGGTATCGTAGTAAGCTGTCAAGAAACTAAACATCAGAGTCAAAATAAAGAAAAAGCTATGGCATTACTCAGATCTAGACTCTATGAAAAGAAAAGACAGGAAGAAGCAGAAAAAAGATCTAATATGAGATCTTCGCAAATAGGGACAGCAATGAGAGCAGAAAAAATTAGAACTTACAATTTTCCTCAAAACAGAATAACTGATCATAGAATAAAAAAATCTTGGCATAGTATTGAGGAGATTTTAGCAGGAGAAATAGACGATATGGTGGAAGAAATCAAGGAAGGAATACAATTAGAACTGTTAAAAGATGCAAAGTAATCTCAGGTCTCTTTTTAAAATACAAACTTTACTTCAGGATTTAGGGTATCCTGACTACAAAAGAATATCTTTGGAAGTAATAAACTTGATTAATGATAATGAGCTAAATAAAGATATTGTTATTAAAAGACTTAAATCAAGAGAACCTTGGGAATATATCAAAGGATATATTGAATTTTGTGATAACAATTTCAAGGTAACGAGTGATACATTAATACCAAGAATTGAAACAGAACAGCTTGTACAGGAAACAATTAAGATATTAAAAAATAATAGTAAGGTAAAAAACATCCTAGATATTGGAACAGGAACAGGTTGCATACCAATTTCTATTGCAAAGAATATTGATTCCCCTGTAAATATTTTTGCTACGGATATTTCAAAGGAAGCTCTTAAGGTAGCAAAAGAAAACGAAAAAAATATTCTCGATAAAAAATATATTAAATGGATAGAAACTGATTTAACAAAAGGGATAGAAATTTCAACTCCTACTCTAATTACTACGAATCTTCCATATATTTCTAAGGATCAATATGAGAGATTAGATGACAGCGTTAAGCTTTTTGAGCCTAAAATTGCCTTATTCGGAGGAAAAAAAGGATATGAGATGTATCAAAGATTCTTTAAAAATCTTGATACTAAAAAGATAAATGTTAGGTACATAATACGTGAG
>CAYMBI010000099.1:0-2002 GCA_964388655.1 uncultured Candidatus Saccharibacteria bacterium
AGGGAGTGTAGTTGCAATGGTTGGAGACGGAATAAACGATGCACCAGCACTTGCAACTGCTGATGTTAGTATCGCTATGGCTACAGGTACAGAGATTGCGATGTCTACATCAGACATTACTCTCCTAGGAGGGAATCTAAATAGGATACCAATAGCATTTAAAGTATCTAAAGCTACACTTAAGACAATAAAGCAAAACCTTTTCTGGGCATTCATTTACAACATCATTTGTATCCCTATCGCAGCAGGTGTCTTTTATCCAATATTGGGCCTACTTCTTGAACCAATCTTTGCTGGATTAGCAATGGCATTCAGTAGCTTCTCTGTCGTAGCCAATTCCCTTAGACTTAAACTTTTAAATACAAACAATGAATAAAGAAAAATACTTTGTAAAAGGAATGCACTGTTCCTCATGTGAAATATATATAGAATCACAGTTTAAAGGTATAAAAGGTATAAAGAATGTTAAATCTGATAGTAAAACACAAACTCTTACCTTTGATATTAGTGAGAAATTAGATAAAGAAGAAATAATTGAAAAAATAAATAGTGAGATAAAGGAAAATGGATATGAAATACAGACAGAACTTGATAAAAAAACAAATAATACTAATCAACTGGGGATCGCATCCTTTTTGGCATTCTTAATAATATTAATCTTTCTCGGAATACAAAAATTTACTCTAGGAGAAAATCTTTTTGCACAAGAACTAACATTACCAATTGTATTTCTACTTGGAATATTTGCATCTATTTCATCATGTATGGCAGTAGTAGGATCATTAGTACTCTCAATGTCCTCTGTATATGCAAAAGAAGGCGAAGGTATAAAACCAATGATGATTTTTCATGCATCAAGATTAATCTCATTCTTTATCCTTGGTGGTGTCTTAGGCTTTGTTGGATCTCTTTTTCTTCTATCGAAATCTGTTGAGATTGTAATGGGAACAGTACTTTTTCTAATAATGTTCTTCTTAGGTTTAAATCTGTTAAATGTAAATCCATGGTTTAAAAAGTTTGAATTTACATTACCCAAAGGAATTACCCAAAAAGCGCTCGAGAAAAACAAATTTAAAAGTATTTTTGCGCCAGTACTTCTTGGAATCATTACCTTCTTCCTACCATGTGGATTTACCCAAGCTATGCAACTTAATGCCGTTTTTACTGGAGATATCTTTACATCAGCAATGATAATGTTTGTATTTGCTCTTGGAACATTACCTGTATTACTGATAATTACATTAAGTTCTAAGAGGATTACTCAAGGTAAAAATTCAGACCTTTTTTTGAAAACAGCAGGATTCTTAGTAATCTTTTTCGCAATATACAACCTCATTGGAACATTAATTGCCAATGGTGTAATATCACCGATATTTTAATTAATACCATTACAAAATGAAAAACAACAAACAAAAATCATTAATTGGATTAAAAAAAGCAAAAAGTTTAATAGAAAAAATTATTAACATGGTTGAAAAGGATGAATACTGCATAGACATTATGCAACAGAATCTCGCTGCAATAGGATTACTCAAATCTTCAAATCAGACCCTAATGGAAAACCATTTACATCACTGTTTCTCAATAGCAATAGACTCAGAAGATGAGAACAGAAAACAAAAAATGATAGAGGAAATACTAACAGTCACAAAACTCCTAAATAGATAACTTGCAAAAACAATTAAGAACTAATATAAATAGGAGGCTAGCTTAGATAAATAATAAATTCAATGCTTAATAAAGAATTCTTCAAGAAGTACAAACTTCCCCTAATTTTAATTGGAATAGATATTTTACTAACGCTAATATATATTTCGACAAGAGGAACCATAAAACTTTTCAACTTAGACACCGAAAACAATATTCCGACTGTATATCAAACTGTTAAATTACTCGCTCTTTCATTCTTTCTTTACATCTTCGCAAAAGAGAATATAAAAGAAAAAACAAGCAAAATTGTTAAACTTGCTCTCTACTCTTTTCCTATAGCATTCTTCTTCCT
>CAYMBI010000100.1:0-1932 GCA_964388655.1 uncultured Candidatus Saccharibacteria bacterium
AAAAAGTCAAGTAAGAAGTCTAAGACTACTAAGAGAAGTTCTAAATCTAGAAAAACAAGGAGGAAAAGTATTTTTAATTCAATATGATCGCCGAAGATAACGAATATTCAAATCAAGATACTCATACTCAATCGCAAGTATCTCCACAATCTCCACAATACGACCGAGTAACTCAAGAGGAGAGAGTATCTAATTTCATATCTCAAACATCTCCATCTAAATCTCTTACTAAAATAGATTTTATTCTTAAAGGATATATGTATGATGAATCTCAAGGAGGATGGGTAAGAGTTACTTCTGGAATTCCAGACGACATAAGGATGGATGTTCTTCAAGTCTTAACCCCTAATCTCAGCGAAGATGTAAGAATGACTAGACTAGATCCTACCCAAATAAATGGAATTATGACTTTTTTGATAGAATGGAGTGTAGATTATTTTGATATCATAGCAGACGATAAAGGATTAACAGAAGAACAGATGACTAAGTTATGTAATATAATATGGAGTGCTGTTTTCTACACATTATCTAGAGCAGTTAATGGAAGAGAGAGTGATAAGGTATATGGTTCTCTAAAGTTGGGAGATGACTTTGGAGCTTATGCTAAGGCAGAGCAGAGCAAGAGTATTTTGAGTTCTTTCTTGCCTTGGAAATAAATACTTTATAAAAAAAATTCACTGGATTAAATTATGAAATTGAAAAAATATAAGGAGGTTTATATGCGAAAGATAAAAGTAATTAGTGATGGAAAGAAAGTTCCAAGAAATCTAAGGAAGGTTGTAAGGAAGGCAGTTTCCAGCACTAAGAGAAACGCAAGAGTTTAATGGCAGAAGATTTTGGAGCAGTGGCTGCAAATCTAGGTTTAACAACGATTAAATTCTTAGGTATAGGATTAATTGTAATTGTTGTTCTAGGTCTAGCTATATGGGCGTCGGTATTTTTTTACAAAAAGAAAAAATGGAATATGTCCTTAACATTAAAGCTTCCAAGGAGTAATGGAAAATTAATTCTAACAGAAAGAGCAAAAGGATTCTGGGATGCAACAAATGGATGGATAGTTATTAAAAGAAAGGGTTATAAGAAAGTAACTTCTAGGCCTATTGATCCAAAAGAATGGCTATCTGGAAAAGACCAAGCAACACTTATACAAGTAGGTCCAGAAGATTTCATTATTGCCAGAGAAGATTCTTATTCTATTGTTAAAGATTCTGTAACTGGGAAAGAAGTTGCTTTAATGGATATTATTGCAGACGTAGGTAAAAGAAAGACGTGGAAGAATTATACTGAAAGAATGGGTAAGGGGGTCTTTACTTTAAGTGATTGGGCTAAAAGACACGAGGTTGCAATAACTATCGCAATAGTCATATTTATTATGTTCTTAGGATTTGCAGTATTGTGGATGAGGATGCCAAGTATCTGCGCAGTATAACTATGAAAAAAATATTTATTTTTTTATTTGTTTTTACATTTTCACTTAGCTTAGCTTATGGTTATGACACTTTCGCATATAACAAACTTCCTCAATCATCAACAATTCAGGTAGTAAACAATAATACCAACTCTTCGATATATTGGGGAAACTATCTATATACTGATTGGGATTTAAACAACTTTGCTGTCGTTGGCTCGTGTGCAGGTGGATTTCTAGTTCAAAATATAACTTCTTCTGGTGTGGAATGTGTGGCTGTTGCTGAAACTAGTCCAGCAGGAAGCACAGGAGAAATACAATATAACAATGGTGGAAGCTTTGGTGGAGCAAGTGGTTTAATCTATGATGGAACAAATCTTAACATGACTTCTAACTTCTATCAAAATACTGGAGGACAAGGAGTTGGAGTATTCGATAGTGGTGGATTTGGAAGTGTTAGTGCATTAAATGCAGGAAATCTTTTCCCTTCGCATTTCGTTAGTGCATCTGTTGCGGGTGTAGCA
>CAYMBI010000101.1:0-1920 GCA_964388655.1 uncultured Candidatus Saccharibacteria bacterium
TAGAGACACAGCTCAAAAGGATTTCCATTGATGAAGATGTTCAAAAGGCTATTTTGGCTGGCTTAAAAGAGAGAAACAAAATAGAAACAGATGCATATATAGGAAGTCTTGATTTTTGGAATAATGAAGTTAAGAAGATTGAATTAAAAAAATCTAGGTTATTGGATCTTTACTCAGATGGAATAATACCTAAAGAAGATTTGGATTTGCAAATAGGGCAACTTGTAATGGAGTCTCAAAATGCAAAACAGACTCTAAAGGAATGCGAAAAGGCAGGAAATAGATGGCTCGAACAGTATGAGCGTATGATTATTGTAGCTAGAATGGCACATTTAGTATTCACAACTGGAGATCACTATGACAGAAAAGAGGTACTAATTTCGGTCGGCTCGAACTTTATTTTGGAGAACAAAAAGATTGAATTTACATGGCTCGAACCATTCGACTGTATAGTTGACCATACAGGGAGTACAACTTGGTTGCGGGACATAGACTCGAACTATGATTCACGGCTTCAAAGGCCGGTGTCCTACCATTAGACGATCCCGCAAAAGCACAATATTATACTACACAGGATATAATAATTGAAATCTTTGAACATTCACAGTAACCTATTAAAATGAAACTTATAAAGGGAAAGAAAAAATCTGCCAGCCCTGTAATAATGCCCAAGATAAAAAACAATCGCCCTCAGATTGTTAAGAGAAAAAGGAAATTTCAATTTCCTAATCTTTTTGTAAAACAGAAATATGGAGGTAAGAGAAGGGTACAAATTAATATAAAATTTTTAGTTTTTCCTCTTTTAGTGATACTTTCTTTAGGATTTCTATACATTTCCATTAGATATGTAAACTTTATGAGATATAGTGTTGCAAATAAGGAAAATTACATCGTCGGAGACGTTATTGGATTAGAAAATGTACCAGAGTATCCAGGTTCTGAATTCATCTTTAAAAACAATTTAGAAGATTCCATAGTAAAAGAGTTTCTTTCAGGAGGAAATTCTGCATATAGATTACTTGTAAAAGCGAGTATTCAAGATATTGAGGAATATTACAAAAGTGTTCTCTTAGAAAAAGGGTGGGAATTAGTTGCAGAAGTACCTTTAGGTACAGAAGATAAAAAATATGGTCAATACTGGGTAAAGGATGGAAAAGGATTACGAATATATTCAAAATTTAAGGATATTTGGTACGAAACCATTACGGAAGAAGAAGCTAAAACTGCACTTGCAAACAGAGTACAAGATGAGATAGAAAGAGAAATGTTAATGGCAAGTAGCGAAAAGCAGGATTTGTTACCAGACTACCCTTGGAAAATACAAATACCAAAGGAATATATCATTAAATACTCTGCAACAGATAACAAAGATTTAAGAGCAGTTTCATTTCAAAAGTTAGGTAGTAACGATATTATTGAGATATACCCTTTAAGTAAAATTGGTTCAAAAGAATTAGATTTTATGCTTGATGATTATTGTAAAATTAAAAGTACTGATGAAACTAAATATTCAGTCATGAATACTGTCCCAACAAGCTTTAGAGATTACCACTCCTTACGAGGGAATATTGTTTCGAATGATAAAAGCATAGAGATAGTTATGCTACCCAATAGTTTTAATGGAATAGTTTATGTAATGTCTTCTACCAAGCAAAACGATCCTCTTTTTGGATATATTTTGGAAAATATCAAACCAATGGGAAGCAAAGATTAGGAAAGTGATTTCTTAATATTTCTTGCTACTTTTTCACTCTTAACTACATCCAAAATTTCTTCTATGGAAGCTTTCCTCATATTTTCAATACTACCGAATCTCTTTTTTAATTCCTTCTTTCGTTTTTCCCCCACTCCAGGAATATTATCTAAAAGAGACCTTTTTGATTC
Organism: uncultured Candidatus Saccharibacteria bacterium; assembly: GCA_964388655.1. Classification (GTDB taxonomy): domain Bacteria; phylum Patescibacteriota; class Dojkabacteria; order SC72; family SC72; genus UBA5209. The sequence continues at coordinate 1,885 of CAYMBI010000101.1, forward strand.
TTGAATACTTTTTCTTCTGTAGTGAGATATTGCAAA
>CAYMBI010000102.1:0-1892 GCA_964388655.1 uncultured Candidatus Saccharibacteria bacterium
TGCTCGACATCGGCTGCGGCAAAGATCTTCCCCTCCTGCGTCTGCTCTATAGCATCTTTGCCAAACTGTTTCAGGATTTTCTTCTACCGAGATTAATGCTACTTTTAATCCTTTAGAAAGTTGATATTTAATTTCATTAGTAATAAAAGTAGATTTACCATGAGAACTTCTGGCTAAAATTGCATTAGGATAACCTCTGCTCCAACCAAATATGTAGTGGTTTATGTCTTTAAAAGCTGTTGGAATAATCCTAACACTGTTAAGAGCTACTGCACTTTTAGTTATCCAATCCTCTTCTATCTTAATAGAAGAAAATATTTCATGAAGTTTAGTTATTGCTTTTGCATTAGCAATAATTTCATAAGATTTTCCTGGAATTTCTGAAAGTCTTTTAATATCTTCAGCTCTTTGTTCAGCAAATCTTCGAAAAGTATCTTCCTTGATAGACTCAAAAACTTCTTCTAAAAATTCTGGAGATGTCTCATACTGAGGTTCTATTATATCAGGATTAATAATATTTACTATTTCTTCTAAAGAAGGAGCTACTTTCATTTTTTGCATAAATCTTTTAATTCGATACTTTTCTTTTATAAAAAAGAGTGTCACATTATTATAAGTAACACGGATATTAGATTGTTTTAAAGTTTTAGCAATCCAGCATAGAACTTGCACCGCAGGTTCGGTAAAAACTCCTGGTAAAATTTTATCAAGTAACGGAGAGTTACTAAGAATAACCCTCCGTATAAAAATCTTTTCTATTTCACTTTTGTTCATACTCAAGGTGAACCTTCAGGTTAAACTCTGCTACTTCTATTTCGACAAACTCTCCTTCGTCATGCTCACTGTGATACCAAAACATACAGGTATTGTTTGTAATCTCTACAAGATTTGCTTCATTAAAATTACAATACCTTTCAATTCTACCACTTAGAGTAAGATGCTCGGTTGCTTCTTTTAATGATGAACAAACACTTATTTTCTTATTACCCGTATATGGAGCTGTATTTACAGCACGATACTCAGCATAAGGGCAACCTTTACAAGAAGTATCAAAAATAATTGTTCTTGTTTCATAAGACATTTCAGGCATATTCTTATTATTCAGCATATTCACCATCCTCCATAATTTCCTCCTCATCGTCTTTCTCTATTTTATAATAAAACGAGGAGCAATCTTCACAAAGAATATCATGTGTTGAAGGATAGTATAATGCTTTTTTCTCTTTTAAAGAGTTCTGGCAATTAGAGCAGTATCCGAACTTTGCTATAATCCAGCGAGGTTCGTCAGATTTTACTTTCATTTTTACCTCCTGTGGAGATTAAATAATATTTTCTGTTATTTCTTCCAAGAATTTTGACAGTAATTTATACTCCTTTAAAGAGAGAGTATAATGCGGAATATCATTTTTTAAAGTTATCCCACGCTTTAGAACTTCTTCGCCTATCTGAGAAACTTTTAACCATTTCTCATGTTCACGAAGATAAAGATGCTCAAAGTAATTTTGCATTTTTTCAATAACAGGAAGCGGGACAAGAACTTTATCCTGTCCCGTATCGCTACTACTTTTATTCATAATCAGCTGGGTTTAATCCTGCAGTTGATAAAATGTTTACAGAGGATGAAGTCGCTCCTGCTGCTGTATTTTTGAATATGTTATCTACATCTTCAGATTTTTTACTTTTAGATTTTTCTTTTTCTAAAGCAGCATCAGCAATAGCATACCACTTTTTAATCAGCTCTAAATTCTTAAGATATTTTTCTTGAGTAAATGGAGATTTATCTGTAAGAAATAGAGATTTCAGAAAAGTGTTACCTTTGCTTGAAACGCTGAGCTGAAAAGCAACATCACGACCGATAAAGTAAATAAGATTTCCAACGTTAACTTTAAAAT
>CAYMBI010000103.1:0-1824 GCA_964388655.1 uncultured Candidatus Saccharibacteria bacterium
ATTTAAAGTAGGAGAGTGGTATATCTTTGATGGTAAGATTACTGAAAAAGGTAAAAACAAAAACATATATAATCCAAAGTATGAAAAATATACAGGAGATATATCAGAGCAAAAACACTTAGGGAAAATAATAGGGATATATCACGAGACAGAAGGATTAAGCTCAAGAAATATTAGGAACATACTCTCATCAATTAAAAGTGATGTCAAAGAGATAGTTGAAGAACCATTACCAAAAGATATTGAAGAGGGGATTCTAACACTACCAAACTGCATTAAAACTGTACACTTCCCAAAGGATAGAGATGAATTAGTACCTGCAATGCAAAGACTAGCATTTGATGAAATGCTTCGAATTGCCCTAAAACTCGAAAAGGAAAAACTCGAAAGAAAGAAACTTTCTTCAATACCAATATTAGAAGACAAGGTCTTAAGTAAAGATTTCTTTAACTCTTTACCCTTTGAATTAACAAAAGATCAAAACCAAAGTATTGAAGAAATCCTCTGCGACATATCAAAAAACAATCCCATGAACAGACTTCTTAATGGTGATGTAGGGAGTGGAAAAACCGTAGTAGCAGCATTGGCTGTACTACAATGTATACGAAATGGATATAGTTCAGTAGTACTAGCACCAACAACAGTATTAGCACAGCAACACTTCGAAACCTTCACTAAACTACTTAAACCATTCAATGTAGATATTCAACTATGGATATCATCAAGAAAGACGAAGGAAGAGTCAAAAAATAGATTGATAATAGGTACACATGCAGTACTTTTTAAAAAAGATATGCCAGAAAACCTTAACCTCGTAGTAGTAGATGAACAACACAGATTCGGTGTAGAACAAAGAGAAAAACTACTTAAAGGAAGTGAGCAGACTCCACACTACCTAACTATGACAGCAACACCAATACCAAGAAGTTTAACGGAGATAGTATTTGGTAGTACACAAGTAAGCCTAATTAAAGAAAAGCCCAAAGACAGGAAAGAGGTAGAAACAAAATATGTACCTTACAAAAAAAGAGATGACTGCTTTGATTGGATATCAGAAAGAATTAAAAAATCTAATTACAAGGAACAAGCATTCATTGTATATCCACTAATAGAGGAATCATATACATTAGATGCAAAAGCAGTATTAACAGAGTTTGAGAACCTTAAGAGCAACAATTTTAAAGATTTAAGAATAGAGCTTCTACATGGAAGGATAAAGGACAAGGAGAAGAATGAAATAATAGAGAGATTTAAAAAGAAAGAATTCCATGTATTAGTAACAACATCTGTAATAGAAGTGGGTATTGATATACCAGATGCAACAGTAATGGTTATCGAAGATGCGCATAGATTTGGACTAGCACAACTACATCAGCTAAGAGGAAGAGTCGGTAGATCAGACCTACAATCCTTCTGTTTTGTAATACCAAGCAAAGAAGAAGAGAAGAATGAAGATACAATCGAGAGACTAAAGTATTTCTCTTCACACTCTTCTGGTTTTGATGTTGCAGAGTATGATTTAAAAAGAAGAGGTCCAGGAGAAGTATACGGAATTAAACAATCAGGAATACCTCAATTTAAGATAGCATCTTTAACAGATATTGAACTTTTTAAAAGAACTAAAAAAGTTGCAAGAGAAATATTAAAAAGAGATAATATTGATCTTGAATATATATATGAAAATCTTTTTAAATAATGGAAATACATATCATACTAGATAACATACGCTCTGCTTTTAATGTAGGAAGTATATTTAGATCTGCAGATGGTGCTGGAAGTGTGAAAAAGATATATCTCTGTGGCATGACAACAGATGTTAACAAT
>CAYMBI010000104.1:0-1814 GCA_964388655.1 uncultured Candidatus Saccharibacteria bacterium
TACTCTCTAAATATATATTATATAAAAACAATATTCAACCTTTGGGCTTTCGAGAGAAATAGCTTAATGATATAATTTCTGTATTATGATAAAAACCAAATTATCAACACAACCATATAAAGGAACCATAGATATGTATCCTGAAGATGTACTTCAAAGAAACTATCTTTTTGATGTATGGAAAAGAGTAGCAAAAAGTTTTGGATATGAGGAGTATGATACTCCAATACTTGAAGAAGCCGATCTTTACAGAGTTAAGTCTGGAGATGAACTTGCAAACAACCAGTTATTTAACTTCGTAGATAAAGGAGGCAGAGAGGTATCACTAAGACCTGAAATGACTCCTTCTTTAGCAAGGATAGTTGCTGCAAAGAAATATTCACTTACCCTACCCATAAGATGGTTTAATATTGGTCGTTTTTATAGATATGAAAAGCCTCAAAAAGGTAGAACTAGGGAATTTGTACAATTAAATATTGATATCTTAGGTGTATCTTCGATAGAAGCAGAAGTAGAAATTATTCAGTTTGTAATGAAGGTTATGCAAGAGCTTAAAGCGAAAGAAGGTACATACGAACTTAAGATAAATAACAGATATCTCTTTGATTACCTAGTACAAGATCTTCTTAAAATAGATGGAGAATTGAAAGAGAAGCTCGCGAAGGCGATAGATAACTATTTAAAGATGGAGAAATCAACCTTCAATGAGTATCTCGAAGATATAGGATTAAGTGATTCACAAAGAGACACTGTATTAGAATATCTTAATTGGGAAATAAAGGATTTAGTAAACATTAAAGATTCCTCTAGAGGTGCAAGAGAATTATTAGATTTGTTTGATCGATTAGAAAAATTGAGAATTAAGAATGTAAAGTTTTGTCCCTATATAATGAGAGGATTAGCATATTACACAGGCACAGTAGTAGAAATGTATGATATTGGCAGTAAAGAGAATCCTAGAGCTCTTTTTGGTGGTGGAAGATATGATAACCTTTTAGAAATATTTGGACAAGAAAAACTTCCTGCATTTGGATTAGGCTGGGGCGATGTTACAACGTTAGATTACCTAAGAACATACAATTTACTGCCTAAGTTAAAAACTGAAATAGACGTATTTATCACCCTTATGGAATCCTCTTACTCGACAGAGATTTCTGATATTGCAACTTTTCTAAGGGAAAATGGTTTAAACGTTCAGGTTCAATTAACCCCGACAAAGCTTAGTAAACAATTACAGTATGCAGACAAAAAGGGTATTAGGTGGGTAGTAATTGTAGGGGAAGAAGAAAGAAATGAGGGAATAATTCAGCTAAAGGACATGAATACAAAGCAATCATACATGATTAAGAAGGAAGAACTTATTGACAGAATTGGGTAACTTCTTTATACTCTTAATGTTTATTTTTGATATCACTTAGCTCTATCAATACTACCCTCGTTATTGAAAGCTATCCAGAAATTCAAAAACTAACCAGTAAATTACCTGAAAACTCCCAATACATATTTCTAGAAGACTTCTCAAATTTTGAGGAAATTTTTCATCACTACACTGTAAGGTTGTTGATAATAAATGTGGAAGAAATACCTTTGTATTTATCAAAAATAAAAAATTTCTATCCTGACTTAAAAATACTTACAATAACAAAAAAGGATGTCTCTGATTTAAATTGCTTTGATGAACATATTGATAAATCAAAATTAAAATCCCAATGTTTAAATTGTAAAATAAAGAAACTACTTGCCGATAATAACGAAAACCTTTTAGAAATATACTCAAAAGGAAATTTATATTTAAACCCAGATACACGCATTTT
>CAYMBI010000105.1:0-1804 GCA_964388655.1 uncultured Candidatus Saccharibacteria bacterium
TTACAAAATTGCAGTTTCTGGCAGGTATGCGTATATTGTATTAGGAACTTCTCCAGCTAAAGTAGTTGTCGTAGACATTTCTAATCCTAGTATTCCAACTAGGGTGGGAGCGGTGACTCTAAATACGGGAGAAGATAATGGTCATGCAATTGTAGTTTCTGGTAGATATGTATATATTGCAACATTTTCCTCTCCTATTAAAGTAATTGCAATAGACATCTCTAATCCTGCTGCTCCAACTAGGGTAGGAGCTATAACCCTGAATACGGGAGAAGATAATAGTTGGTCAATTGCAGTTTCTGGCAGATATGCGTGTGTTGCAACACGAACTTCTCCAGTTAGAGTAGTTGTCGTAGATGTTAGAGGGATAGAAACAACAGCTATGATGGTTCATGGTTTAGAAGTTGGAGGTTTGCAAGTAAGAGAGGATGTTTACATAAACAATCGTCTTTTTGTTGGTAGTGGCATAGGAGTAGGAATAGGAGGAATTTACTCAGCTGGTCCTTTAACTGCAACAGGTGGTTCTACTGATGCAGGTTCTTCTGTTCTAGACCTTTATAATTCGGCTGGGACGAATTTGGTAAGTGTTAGAAATAATGGTAATGTTGGTGTTGGAACGTCTAATCCAGGTGGTGGGACTGGTAGTTTTGTTGTAAGTTTAAGTAATTCTTCTGCTCTTCCGACTGCTTTAGCCAATACAACTCATCTCTATTCTTCTGCTGGAGAAGGTTATTGGATGGACAGTTTAGGAAATGCTACTTTACAAACTCCTCACGATTCAGAAACAAAAGAATGGATATTTCATAGTTTCAATGTCAATACAGGAAGAGAGTTCAAAGTAAAAATGGAAGAAATGATGATGGCATTAAATAAATTATTGGGGGGAAAGCATATTACTGTAGATGGTAAATTTGTGTTTGAAAGACAAACTGATGAGCTTTTTGAAGCACCAAGTCTTGCTGATTTTAAAGACAAAGTGCTTTCTGAAATGGATAAAACACCAATTTTTGTTGAAAAAATTAGAGTTAGAGAAATTGAAATTATGGATGAAACAGGAGAAATTTACGGCATCCGAATGGATAAAGGTGAAGAAATTCGGGAGAAAAAAGAGTATTTTAAAGAAAGTGTTCCAGAAAGAATAAGAGGTAGAAGAAGAATTTCATGAAAAAGATAGTTTTTAAAAATTATTTACTGCAATTTTTAGTTACTATTCTAGATTTATCTGTAGAGGCTAAAATAGCAAGAAGTAGAGATAGGTTTCTTAAATCTGTTTATAACAGATTGGAAGAAATTGAGATAGAAAGAAAAAAAATTTTGTTATCTTTAGCCAAGAAAGATGATAAAGGCATGCCTTTAATAATAGAAAGAGATGGAGAAAAAATATATGATTTATCTCCAGAAAATCTTATGGAATTTCAAAAACAGTATATGGAGCTTCTGAAAGAAGATTTTATTGTAGATATTCTTCCAAGTAATCAACAAGATGTAGCAACTGCAAAAGAGTTAGTTTTTAATATTGAAAGAAGCTTTAATATACAAGAAGGGAAATTATATAGTGAAATTTGCGAAAGTTTTGAGGCAATTTAAAGCAAAGGAGTGAGTTTTTGAAATGCCTAGTCCAGTTCAGGTATATCCTTTACAGCCTTTTAGTGGATTAAATGAAAATCCTATAATTGAAGATGGGGAAAGTCCCGAGTGTATTGGCGTATATTCTGATTTTGGAGCAGTAAAAAAACAAAAAGGACATCGTCAGAAATATTCCACAGATTTTGGAGCAAAGATAGTAGGGCTTTATGAATATGTC
>CAYMBI010000106.1:0-1796 GCA_964388655.1 uncultured Candidatus Saccharibacteria bacterium
AGTCTCATACTTCTGTAAATCAACAAGGGAACATAGAAAAATAGAAAATCGGGATGACCTGACTTGAACAGGCGACCTCTACGTCCCGAACGTAGCGTTCTAGCCATCTGAACTACATCCCGCAATTACATTCTTTCTACAACATCAATACCTAAGATATTTAATCCGTGCTTCATTGTTTTAGCAGTAGCATCAACAATCAAAAGAAGATCCTCCTCCTCTTCTGAATCTAAAACTCTTACATTTTGGTAGAAAGAATTAAAAGCTTGAGCTAAATCGAAAAGGTACGAAGCTAAGGTATTTGGAGAATAGCTCAAAGAAGAGCTTAGCAGAACATTTCGGTATCTGACAATCTGCCTAATTAACCCCTCTATTTCAACCTCTGGCTCAAAATGGGCGGAGAATGAACCGAAAAGATTCTGATTCTCAAGTAATGACCTGGACCTTGCGTAAACATAAAGAAGATATGGACCCGTATCGCCATCAAAGCTAATAGATTTATCAAAATCAAATACTACATCTTTACCTACCGATACCTTCAAGAATGCATATTTTATTGCTGCAACTGCAATCCTGTCACTTTTCTCTTCTATTTCTTCTGAGCTAAATTTTTCGGTCTTCTTCATTAGTTCTGAGACTTTTTCCTTTGTTTTATCCAACAGCCATTCCCCTCCAATTATCTTACCTTTCCTACTTGACATCTTTTCAGCCCCAGGAAGTTTAACCATACCATGAGGGAAATGTTTAGACCTGCTAGCAATATCAGGTTCTATCTGCGAGAGCACTTCTAAAACCACTTTGAAATAGGCAGATTGCTCATCTGCAGTTATCACAACAGATTCGTCTAACTCCCTATCTTCAAACTTTTTAAATGCCAATGCAAGCTCTTTAGCTTCGTAAGTTGGAAGACCTTCTTTGTTTATGAACACCCTAGTATGAAGCCCTTTGGATTCATCACCCTTAAATATTATAGACCCTTCGTCCTCTTGAAAAACACACTTACCCCTGGGCCTAGTATTATCCTGAACAATTTTCAACCCTGTACCACTCATCTCACTTTCTAAGTAGTAATTATCAAATTTTGTCCCTGTTCTGGAATAAATTCTTTCAAAATACTCCATACACCACTCTTTTCCAAGAATATACCATTCCCTCATTCCTAATTTTTCAAAATCATCAAAATTCTCTCGCTCATTAATCGAAGAAACGTAGAATGAGAAAATATATCTATTAATCTTCCTTATTTCTGCGATTGCCTTTTCTTCCTTTAAATCATCATAATGATTAAATCCAAGCATATACGCATCTCCTAGATAAGACACTCTCTCTGAGAGTTCCCTTTCTTTTAGATCAACAAAAGATATACCATCCTTTTCCAAGAGTAGCTTTAAACCGTACATTGTTTTAGCGACATGCAATCCAACATCCCCTTGATAGTTGGCACGATATACTTGAGCCCCTAGAGCCTCTTGTAGCCTTGCAAATGATTCTCCAACCATATTAGTATATAAATGCCCAATATGGAGGATTTTAAAAGGGTTGGGGTCTGTATATTCAATCATGCATCTCTCCCCCTTTCTTTTTTCCATTTTGAAATATTCAGAACCTTTTTGAGAGATCTTTTGTACTTCGTTAAGAAGGAAGCTTTTTGATAGGTAGAAGTTAATAAAGCCAGGACCAGCAATCTCAATTTTCTCAAAGTTATCTCCTAATGGATAGGCTTCTTGAATTTTCTGAGCTAATTCCCTCGGCGATAAGTTCAAATCTTTTGATACCTGAAGTGCAATATTCGAAGT
>CAYMBI010000107.1:0-1719 GCA_964388655.1 uncultured Candidatus Saccharibacteria bacterium
CTTCTAGGAATTTTCTAATTGGGCCATTTCTACCTACTAAATGGCTTTGGCCAACAAATTGGTCTAATGTATTTGGTCTGTATTTTGATGCTAACGGTTCGTATACCCCCATGTATACCATTGTACTCTTTTTAAAATGTTTGGGAAGAGGCAAATTACTAGAAGGTATACTGGTATACCTCTTTATTGTCTATTACTACTTTTTCCCCTTTTCTGTTTGGTAATTGATTTCTGTAAGTAAAAACTTTGGAGCCTCTTTTAAGTTCCTTTGTGAATTTCTTTTCAAGTAGTGTCAACAGATCCTGTGGTAAACAGCAGTATACTACCTTGTAATTGGAGAGATCTGCAGTAAAGAAGCTTTCTTCTTTCAATTTTATTTTTCTGTCCATGGGATTGGTTAGCGCTTTCCTGATTTTGAAATATACTAACAATACTGGACTTATCTCATATCCTACAGATTTGCATTTATACTTGTTGTAGGTCATAAAGACCATTCTACCATCGCCACTTCCAAGATCTGCAAAGGAATCATCTTGAGAAAGTTCAAACAAATCTACTATCTTTTTTGCTATTTTCTTCGGTGTAGAGTAAAAGGGTGTAAGAAAATTGAGAATGATTGAGACAATGTATGCCAAAAAGAGCATCATCACTAAAAGTATTACTGCGAGTGCTAAACCGTTTGGCATATGAGATAATAGGGTGTTTAAAAGTAATATATATGTATATGATAGATGGAATTCTATTAATAGACAAGGAGGTAGGTATTACCTCGTATGATGTTATTAGGAGATTAAAAAAGGTATTAGAAAAAGGGCAGAAGATTGGGCATGGTGGTACACTAGACCCATTTGCTTCAGGATTGCTTCTTGTACTTTTAGGTAAGGGTACGAAAATGATGGAGAGGATTCATTCATTAGAAAAGGAGTATCTTGTTAAGGGGGAGTTCGGTTTTTCTACAGACACACAGGATATTACGGGCAAAGTCTTGGAGAAAAATACCGTAATTCCAAAAATTGATGATATTGAAAAGGTTGTTAAAGAAAGTTTCCTTGGAAATATATCACAAATTCCTCCTATGTATTCTGCGAAGAAGATAAAGGGAAAGAAATCGTATGAATTAGCAAGAAAGGGAGAATCGGTAGAGTTAAAGCCTAAAGAAATATATATAAAAGAGTTTGAAATCTTAAAGTATGAATACCCAAATATTGAATGTAGGATCGTTTGTAGTTCAGGTACTTATGTAAGGACATTGATACATGATTTAGGTATTAGGTTAGGAACGTATGCAACTGCAAAAGAATTGAGAAGGACTCATATAGGAGAGTTTAGTATTTTAGATGCTCTGTCTTCAAAAGATATTAAGGAGGGTGTCGAAAAAGATGTTATTGATATATCTAAAGTAAATAAAATTTTAGGAAATGAATAGAGGAAAATTATATGTAGTTGCAACTCCAATTGGTAATCTTGGAGATATTACTTTTAGAGCGGTTGAAATTTTAAAATCTGTTGCATTTGTTCTTGCTGAGGATACACGCGAAAGTATTAAGCTGTTGAGAAAATATGATATCCCTACTCAACTTGTATCTTACAGAGATCAAAATCATGAAAGAATGATGTCAAAGATATATGAAAAATTAGATATGGGTTTAAACCTTGCGCTGATTTCTGATTGCGGTACACCTCTTATCAGTGATCCAGGTTTCAAATTAGTAAGGGAGC
>CAYMBI010000108.1:0-1711 GCA_964388655.1 uncultured Candidatus Saccharibacteria bacterium
GTTCTCAAAGCATCTTCTCAAATGATTAATTTTCCTTTGTAATTAATCATTTGAGAAGATGCTTTGAGAACCAGTATATACTCCATATACTTCCTAAGCATGATAGTATACTAACTACTAGTATCACCTGTGTTTGTATTGATACAAAGAGGAAGATGGAGCTACCCAAGAGTATTAAAAAGATTGTTTGCTTTGATGTATCCATGAAATATTCTAACCTAATATCATTAATACTAAATCCTTTCTTGTGTCTCTTGTGAACATAGTAACCAATTAAGATTCCCAAGTTACTAACTAAAAGAATAGATGTAAGGATTGGTACTACTCTGAAGACTTCTGTTATTTGTATATCAAGAATTACACTTGTTAAATACAAGCCAATTACATTAAGTACAGCGGATATTGAGAAACCAATTGAAGAGAGTAAAAGAAATCTAGTTTCTTTTGAAATGAGATATATTGCTATTAAAGAAATCAAAAATATGCCAAAAAGAAGAAGACCCTCTTGTGTTTTCTCAAATGTACTCCAACCATACCAAAGGTTTGTAATTATATTCATATCTTTAACAGTTTTCTTACTTTAAATGTGTAGAATCGAGCTATCTGCTCTGAAATATTTCCTAGAATTAGTAATACAAAGAGATTGGATGCGAATATCTTTGCATACCCAGTCCCCAATATTGCTACCAAGGATGCAATTAATGCCAGTAAAACTGTAACAATTATCCTAGATTCAGTATTCTCTGTAGTTATACGAAGTATTGCAACCATGACAATTACCTCAATTGCCAGTAAGAAGATGTCTACAGGTATTACTGCTATTTTAAGATATGCTATCCAAATTGATATTGTAATTATGGTTGTAAGTGCAGAGACTATTAAAGTCTTTTTCTCCGTCTTATCTATTAGTAACAAATATGCATAGATTACAACTACTGCAATAATTATACCTTGAATAAGTTTAATGTAATCAGCTTCCACATTCTCAATTGGTACTTCCTGTTGATCTACAAGAGAGTATGTAACTGGTACTACTCCAGAGTTGTACAAAATACTTATCAATTCTGCTTCTTCTCTTTCTAGGGTAGAAACTGGTAAGGCAAAGAGTATTGGTTCAGTAGCAGGGACTTGGATAGGGGTAACAAACCCATCTATTGATACTCCAACCTCCTGCCCTTTGTAAAGGTTTAAAAAGTTATTCCATTCAGTATTCCACGGCCATGTTTTGTAAAGTGCAAAGTAGGAATATTCATTAGAGGAGTTTCTTAACTTTGTTACATATATATTCCTGAAGGATTCTCTTGTAAATCCTGTAGGCAAGTAGTTCTCTGCAAGATATATTGCATATGGGTTTTCAGGATCTTCGAAGTCAATTTCAGGATTCCTTGTAACAACTTCTAAAAGAAAAGGACTTCTAATCAATTCATCTACAAACATCTGTGTAAGAGAAGATTGTACATGGATTAATATATATTCTTTACCATTCTCAGAGTAATTTGCCATATCTACTTTCTCCACTCCTAATTTGCTTAATCTCCTGTAAAGAACTGATTTAATATCATCTATCTGCTTGTTTTTCTCTCTTGCATCGGAATTATCTATCTCTAAGAGATATTCTTTTGCCCAATACATTTCACTTTTTGTTTTAAGATCGTATGTAATATTAGAGGAAAACGTTTCTGTTAAAGGCAGTGCTATCAATATGCAAACA
>CAYMBI010000109.1:0-1692 GCA_964388655.1 uncultured Candidatus Saccharibacteria bacterium
AAAAGATGCGCAATTGAATGTTTCGTTACTCCTATATTTTCTTTCAAATCTTGCTTGCAAATTCTTATATAAAATTTCATAAACAAGCGAGGACTTTCCACTACCAGAAACTCCTGTCACACAAACAAGTCGTCCAAGTGGGATATCTACATCCATATTTTTTATGTTGTAAACATTCCCTCCTCTAATTTGAATTTTACCTTTGTCTTGATCCCGCCTTTCATCTGGTGCTTCTATATAATCCTCTCCACGCAAATATGAAAGCGTTCTTGAATTAGAATCATTTTTCTTTGCAGTTAACAAATCATCTAAATATCCACTTACTACAATTTCCCCCCCGTGTACTCCAGCACCAGGACCAATATCTACAATATAATCGGAAGCAAAAATCGTATCTTCGTCGTGTTCTACAATCAAAATAGTATTTCCCAGATCTCTAAGCTCAAGCAGTGTTTTAATCAATCTATCATTATCTCGCGAATGGAGACCTATTGTTGGCTCATCTAAAACATAAAGAGCGCCAACAAGACCACTTCCAAGTTGACTTGCCAAACGAATTCTTTGTGCCTCTCCTCCAGAAAGCGTATGAGCTCGTCTGTTAAGGGACAAATATTCAATGCCCACATTTAGCATAAATCTCAAGCGAGACTCTATTTCTCTCACAACAACTTTTGAAATATTTTTTTCTCTTTCGGTTAATTTTGTTTTATCTAAAAATTCAAAAGCTTCTTCAATAGACATATTCACAAAATCAACAATGTTTTTGTTCCCCACAAGAACATGTAGCGCCTCCGGCCTCAACCTTGCACCCTTACAAACTGGACATAGTTCCTCACCAAAAAAATGTTTGGTTCCAAGACCATTACATTCTGGGCAGGCACCATATGGTGAGTTAAACGAGAATAATCTAGGTTCTACTTCAGGATAAGAATACCCATCTTTAGGACAAGCAAATTTGTTAGACATAATATATCTTTCCTGTTGTATATCTTTTTCTTTTTTATCTTTTACATCTTCTTTCAAATCTCTAAACGAAAATTCAAGAAGTCCATCCGCCTCTTCTAGTGCTTTTTCTAAAGATTCACTCAATCTTTCTTCTGCATCTTTTTTATTTTCTGTGAAATCCTTTATGTTTATTGAGTCAACAAGTACACTTATGTCATGTCTTTTGTTTTTGGAAAGCTCTATTCTTTCTCTCAAATTCTGTCTTTTGTTGTCTATGATTACTTCACTATAACCCTTACCGAGCATATCATAGAGGAGTTGATAATATTCACCTTTTCTACCACGCACAACTGGAGCAAACAATTCAAGATATACAGGAAAACTAATTTTTACACTATTTTTACGACCGTAAGAATAGTGTAATTTTACTTTTTCCAGGATTAGGTTTTTTATTTCATTATTTGATAGTTTTTGAATCTCATCTCCACAAACCAAACAATGCGGTCTCCCGATTCTTGAATATAAAACACGCAAGTAATCGTATATTTCTGTAATGGTAGCAACTGTCGAGCGCGGATTGTTTGAGCGTGACTTTTGGTCAATAGATATAGCTGGAGAGAGTCCTATAATTTCATCAACATCTGGTTTTTGCATTTGGCGCAAAAACTGCCTAGCATAAGAAGACAAAGATTCTACATATCTCCTTTGGCCCTCCGCAAAAATTGTATCAAAAGCCAAAGAGGACTT
>CAYMBI010000110.1:0-1644 GCA_964388655.1 uncultured Candidatus Saccharibacteria bacterium
CAACATATGTAGCAACTACGCCACTTGATATCTTTGCTAATGTATTCTTCATTTTGTATATATATAATATTATATTTAGCTAAACGATTATATTATAGCTAGAGCACAAATTGCAACACCTAGCTTAGAATATTATCCAAAAGGAATAGTACAATAGTCCTTGCCAAGAATACTATCTCGAAACCTACAACTGCAGCAGTTAAAGCCCCACTACCCTTTTGTATCTTATCTGGATCTCCACTTGCTGTTATAAACAAAAATCCTGCATATACGACCATTCCAACTGCTACCAATGCCGAAAGCCCAACTAATGAATTCAAACCAAAAATTACAATATCCATGAACCCGTCGAAGGTTGTAAATCCCCCTTTAATAACAGGTGCCTCAAAAGTATATCCTCCAATTGTAACTCCCAGAGGTATTATGTTTTTCTTTTTATCTTCCACCGATATCAATACCAAACAAATTACTTAGTAAAAGTAAAATTGCAACAGACATTAAAATAAAGAGAAAGCCAATAATTGCATTTGTAATAACCTCTTTCCCTTGTTTTAGTTTGTCAGGATCTCCCTGGCTTGTCATAAGCTGATATGCAGCAAATGCGAGTAAAACAAATACTGAAAACACGGCCAATGGGATAGCTAAAGATATTACCGAGTCCATAAAGCTACCTACATCCGAGGCTTCAGAAAGATTGTTTACTTCTTTTAATGCATCACTAAGAGAGTTCGCGTATATTTTTGTGCTGTTAATCATAAACACTCGCATTATACTAAAAAAATTATACATAGAAAACTGGGTTATAAAATAGCATCTTTACATATGTGCCTGTAGTCACAATATTTACATTTAAAAACATCTGGTGTTGCCTCAAAATCCCTTTCTTTAATACTCTTAATTACTTCATAGACATTCTCCGATGCTTTCTCTTTCATTTTATCTGAAATATCTACATCAACTTCACTACCATGCTCTACAAATACATATTTCGCTCTTACCACCTTTACTCCAAGACTTTGTTCTGCAAATATTGCATAAAGAGGCAGTTGCAAATCCTTCTTTAAATCAGTTTTACTTTTTTCTTTCCCAGTTTTGTAATCAATTATTTCAACATGGGGGACACCATTAACAAAATCAACTAAATCCATTCTGTCAATTTTACCTACAAACGAACTATCCTTAAGATTTACTGTAAATGATTCTTCTAATCTGTATGGCACCTGCTCTTTTTTGTAGTTTTTTTTGTAAAACTCTCGCATCATCTTTTCTCCACTCTCTTTCCTTTTTTCTTCATGGCCTTTATTCTCATATCCAAAAGACACCCAATGTTTATTAAACAAATGTACTAAATCTTCCTCCGTTGGTAAATCTGATAATCCGAGCCCTTCATTTGCGACACGGACCATGTTATAAAAATCTCGCAATGCATTATGTACAGTCGTACCAAAAGAGAGAGAAGCGCTTGGTTTTGAAGGAATCTGTAATACATAAGCATATTCATACTTTTTGGGACAATCTTGGTATATATTTATTTGAGAGTAGCTAACTCTTTTACCCACCGATATTTTCATCTCTTTAGGTATAATACTCTCTTCTTTTGCTTCGTACATACTTCCAACTTTGTCATTTCTTTTAACCTTTGGA
>CAYMBI010000111.1:0-1523 GCA_964388655.1 uncultured Candidatus Saccharibacteria bacterium
AGGAAACTGGGTAAGAACATCTGTATTCTATAATATAGACGAGCAAGGAAATGATAATCTAAGATGGGTAGAAGGAGGAGATGGTTTCAAAATACTAGATAGGTTTAACTATGAAGGAGCATCAAGAGAAGGACCTTTGGAACTTCCAGGGATTGGATGGGTAAAAGCCTACGAAGATGGAAATGTATGGAAGGTTTACGATTTTAATGAAAATGGCGGATTTGCAAGATATACTACTCAAGATAAAGAAGAAGCAGAAGAAAGCTTTAGAAGAGCTGGATTTGATCCAAGATTGGTATCAAGACAATGGAGAAGAGGAAAAGGAAATCATGGGTTAGTTCCTGTCGATCGCTGTTCCGACGGTCACGATGGTCCGCTTAGGGTCCTTGCTAGGTGGAATTTCGGGGACTTTGACTATACGGATGGCAATCTGGGGAGGGTGCTTGCGTGTGGGTCTGAGCAGATTTCTAGTCAAATTAAATCAGAGAAATCTGCGAACGCTTAGATCTAGAGATTCTATGTAGCAAAGTATCGTATCCAACAGTTACACGATCTTCTTTCTTAACCCCCAAACTGATTAGAAAATTAAACAATTCTTCCTGTACTTTTTCAGCATTTTCATCTGTAATTTTCTCAACTTCTATGAATTGACCCAGACCTTCAACATCATCAAGGCATATCTCATACCCATTGTATTTGCATTTGATTCTTTTCTTGTTGAGTCTGATGGTTTCTCTGAAGTTTATAAGCTCAAGCATTTCTTTCATTGTTTTTGGATCTGTTATTTCCATCTCTCTTTCAATTTTGTCCAGATCATTTGCTTCAGGTATTTTAAGGGTAAATAAGAATCTGGTTCCTTCATCTCTTATTCTAAAAGCAGGTATTCCTCTGCCGTTTTCTGGCTTTATTCCATTTTCAAAAAATACTGAATCATTCTGAATAATAGGGTCAGAAAACAAACATCCGAGTGAAATCAGCTTATTTTTAATGAACTCTATATCATTAACTCTTGCTTTTACTTCAGTTTCTCTCATTAAATCAACTTTCTCATGAACTTTAAAAAACATCAAAAAAGCTTTAAATAAGTTAATTAGTAACTATTTGTAAGTGATTAAATGCAATCAGTCAGGGATCAACTTCACAAGATAGCTGAATATAGAAGACATGCAAGTGCGCCAGTATATGGATGGGCTTACGGTGTACTTGTACCTAGTCCTGGAGAAGATGTGAGATTAAACGGTAATGCTATAAGATTTACAAATTCTTCAGAATTGAATAGATTTCTTAGTCCAGAGGGACTTGATCAGAGATCTTTATTCTATGCAGTAAGTAGCGAAATCAGTCCAAGAATGATAATGGGTAGATTATCAAGAGATCCGTATCAATTGGAAGGAACTAATGTTTATGTATTGGGCGATGAAGAAATATCAGAATGGCCTGATAATGTTGTTGCAGCAGAAACATGTGAAGGAATAGTAGCCAGAGAAACTGCTGCCAAAAATGAATTCAGAAGATATGTTAAT
>CAYMBI010000112.1:0-1518 GCA_964388655.1 uncultured Candidatus Saccharibacteria bacterium
CTCGTGATGAACTAATTACAGATGTATATGATGGATGACACGAGAGCCTTTTTATGCCTAAAATTTGATATGCCATTTAGACATAGAGGTTGTTTACTACATACCTTATACCTTACCAGAAGGGAGATTCTTGACAAAGAGGGAATTATTCCGCTATAATTTTTTATAATTATTATGGCCCGGGGTATAAATGAAGTAGCAGAACCAAAAGGTGTAAAAAATGTAAAAGAATCATTAGCTCCTACTTATCTTAAGGAAGTTTTAGGGTTGGTTAATGAAGGGTATACAGAGGGTGCTGCATATTTTAGTCTAACTGAATCTGGTGTGGTGATCTCCATGAGCAGTGTGATGGCTCTTCGTCCAGATGATCTTGGAGAATATGAATTTTTTGAAAAGACTGATGGTGGAGAAAAGCCCTTTCATCTCAGAGAAGGGGACGTTGTTTTCGTGGTTTCTTATCAAAAGAGGGAAGGTCATGGTGGAAAAGGGATGAATGTAGGTGCATGGCGGATATCTAATCGTAAGTATCTATTAGTGTCGCCTAAAGATGGGGAAGTACGTTTGGTGGAAAACTTGTTGACTGTAGAACGTGAACCAGATGATAAGAGGCGGGAAGTATATAGGATACTTGAACCTAAAGAACAATTTTTTGAACTACTTAATATATTGGTAGCCTTAAAAAACGCAAAGAAGATGAAGGAGGAAAATAAGTCTGGTTCGGATCAATAGAATGCAATTATATCCTCAGTTGCATGCGAATATAGCTGTGGGGTAAAATTCTGCAGGTGAGGCTGGAGATTGGCTTAATGTAGTAAATTATCTGCCCTCGAGATTTCAAAATGTTTATCCCGTTCTATTGTCTTATGTGTACATGTACACATGTACACTCCAGGAGTGAAATAGATAGACACTTCTGGAATTTGTAAAGCCGTTTCACTCCTAGCTAGTGTGGATGGATCTTTGTGTATAATATGGCTGTGAAACAGTTAACCATCTTAGGAAGTAAGACAGAAAGCTATTTAGCAACCTTGGATGAGGCTAAGAATTTGTTTGAGGCGTTAGATTATCCACCTTCAAGGATAAGGGCAATCTTAGTTAGAGTTTTTAAGGATTATTTCAAAGGAAAGATAGAAGAGGGGGTTTTGCTGGAAGTTGGGAGTATTTTACATATGTTGCAGCTTGGAACTTGGGACTGCGATCCTGATATACTGTCTATTACCTGTAGTCTTGACGATTTTCATCTAAAAAGAAATTTAACCTCCCGTGGTAAAAAGGTGAGGGAAAAATTGTACAAGGATTTGTATAAGAGTCTCTCAAGCAATCAAACAATATCAATCTCTTTACCGATAAGTTTTATTAAAAAGCTAGAGAAAGATGATAAAGTAGTACAAGAAGTGCTCAAAGAGATTTTTTGGAAGTTATTTGGAAAGTGAAGCGGTTATATGTATATTAGTTGAGCTATTGGGGATGTAAAAACACCTTGTAGTAAACCATCTGCAATGCTTAAAATTCTTTCTT
>CAYMBI010000113.1:0-1500 GCA_964388655.1 uncultured Candidatus Saccharibacteria bacterium
CCATCATCAAGACCAAATCTCAAGGAAAGAACTCTCCTCTCTCTGTCTTGCAAAGAATCTAATATATCTCTTAGTTGGTTCTTAAGATATTCAGATGTAGCAAAATCCTCTGGGCTTTGTGACCATTCATCTGGGAGGATATCTTGTAATTTACTATCCTTTTCATCACCTATTGGTGTTGCGAGAGACGATGGATTTTGTTTAATCTTTCTAATCTCTGCTACCTTGTCCAATTCAATATCCATTTCCTTTGCAATTTCTTCATCACTTGGTTGTCTTCCCAATTTGGTAGTTAAAATACTGTTTACCTTGTTGAATTTGTTAATCGTTTCTATCATATGTACAGGTACACGAATAGTTCTTGCTTGATCAGCAATTGCCCTTGTTATCGCCTGCCTTATCCACCATGTAGCATATGTGGAAAATTTAAAACCTTTGTGATAATCAAATTTCTCAACTGCCCTCATTAAACCAATGTTACCCTCTTGGATTAAGTCGAGAAGCTCTAAACCGCTCTTGCTGTATTTCTTTGCAATACTTACCACTAATCTTAAGTTGGCAGTAATGAGTAGTTGGGCGGCTTCCTTATCTCCGCTTTCAATTCTTTTTGCAAGTATGACCTCTTCTTCTCCTGTAAGAAGAGGAATTTTCCCTATTTCATAGAGATATGATCTAATCGCATCTGTTGAAATAGTGGATTGAATTGTCTTAAGTATTCTTATTTTCTTCTCTAATGTTAGTTCTTCTGTACTCTTTACCTGATCTTCTTCTGGTTCTAATACCTCTATATCATTCTCTTGTAGTTCTTTGAATATTTCATCTAAAAGAGCAACATCCTCCTCTATTGTAGGAAATACTTCTAAAATATCTTCTTGACTGAGAAAACCTTGTTCTTTGCCTTTAATAATTAATTCTTTTATATTGATAGCCTTTTGAGAAAGTTTTGCCATTTATATATATGGTATAATTTAATATATGAATAAAGGAATAAACAAAGAAAATTTAAATGAGAAAAAGCAGTTTTTTATAGACATAATTGCTAAATTTTGTGATAAGTGTGGTACTCCTTATACTGAAAGTAACTTAGAAATAATTCAAGACAACAATATCTCGAGTATTATACACTTCTCATGTAGCAATTGTAAATCTAATCATATTGCAACTTTTATCAAACCAATGGGAATAAGCAACAGGATGCCTATAAATACCGACTTGGATATAGAGGAAATAGGGAAGTTTGCATCTAAACAAGAAACTTCTCTCGAGGAGATATTGGATATATATATTTATCTAAAGGAGAGAGATAAAATAGTTATCTAGCTACCTCTGCCATTGTATATTAAAGCTTTCATCCGAAGCTAATTCGAATCTCCTACTTAGTTGATATCCAATGCTGCTAAGGTTATCCCCTTTTTCTAATTCCCAGGTACTTGGATACATTATATTTAGGTTGTATGCATCTTTCCTACTTCCAGGCTGCTTATAAATGTTAAGATTCAT